>CAJQSU010000014.1 GCA_905616435.1 uncultured Candidatus Pelagibacter sp.
CTGACTCATGTAGTTGTTTAGCAATTTTGTTTAGACGATACCCATTAGTAGTCATTGTAACTTTAGGAATATTTGAGTTTTGCTTCATATCTTTAAGGATATCAAAAAAATCTTTTCTAACTGTTGGCTCTCCACCAGTTAACCTTATTTTACAAACACCAAGTTCAGTTAAAGCTTTTGCCAGTCTTGATATTTCTTCGCCTGACATAAAACTTCTCATATCCCCAGGGTTTTTTTTGTAACCTTGAGGCAAGCAATAAGTGCACCTATAGTTACAAACGTCTGTAATAGATAATCTTATGTAAGGGAATTTCCTTCCAAATGTATCGGTAAGTGTTTTCATCTGATTATTATTATATTATATTACAATAGTTAAAATGTAAAAATTACATAGTAGACACAACCTAAAGTAATGTTAAATTAAAAAAATGTACGAAAAACTTGGTCAATTTATTGATGGTAAATGGCAGCAATCTTCAGACAAAGGAACTTATGATGTTATCAATCCAGCGACAGAAGAAGTTATTGGTCAAGCTTCTAAAGCAACTCCACAAGATGTTGATAAAGCATTAAAGTCAGCAGAAAAAGGATTACAAGTTTGGAAAAAAACTCCACCTTGGCAAAGATCTTACATAATAAGAAAAATTGCAGACAAAATAAGAGAGAAGCAAGATGTGCTCGCAAAGTGGATGACATTGGAAGTTGGAAAACCCTTATCTGAGGCTAAAGGTGAGATTGCTGGAGCTGCTGATATTTTCGAATGGAATGCTGAGGAAACAAAAAGAATTTATGGACAAACTATTGAAAGTAGATTTGAAGATACAAGAGTGCATGTTTATTATCAACCAGTTGGTGTTGTAGCTGCTTTGTCACCATGGAATTTTCCAGCTGTATTATCTGCAAGAAAAATTTCAACAGCTTTAGCTGCTGGATGCTCTGTAATAATTAAACCTGATGTAATTACACCTGGTGTTGTGATGGAGATGGTCGATATTTGTAGAGAATGTGGTGTACCCGCTGGTGTAGTAAACCTTTTATCAGGAGACCCACCAAGTATAGCCCAACAATTGATAGCCTCTGATATAGTTAAAAAAATTTCAATTACGGGATCTTCAAGAGTAGGAAAATTAATTTTAAAACAAGCTGCTGATAAAGTTCAAAGAGTAACAATGGAGCTTTCAGGTCATTCACCTTTTATTGTTTTTGATGATGCCGATATAAAAAAAGCAGCTGATATGGCAATCACCGCAAAGTTTAGAAATAATGGCCAAGTTTGCATCTCTCCTAATAGATTTTATATTCATGAATCAAAAAAAGAAGAATTCATAAACTTATTTATCGAAAAAACTAAAAAATTAAAAATTGGTAATGGAATGGATCCTGATACTCAATTAGGTCCATTAACAACTCAAAAAAGATTGGATGAAATTGAAGAATTAGTTGAAAAAACCAAACAAGAAGGAGCTAAAGTCTTATTAGGTGGAAAAAGACCAGCAGGTTTTAATAAAGGATTTTTCTATGAACCAACTATTTTTGATAATGTTAAAGACGATTACACAATAATGAAGCAAGAACCTTTTGGACCTTTAGTACCAATGTTATCATTTAAATCTTTTGATGAAGTTATTGAAAGAGCAAATAACCACGAGCTTGGATTATGTAGTTATGTTTGTACAAATTCTATGGAAACCGCACATCTAGCTTCAGAGCAATTAGAAACAGGTTCTGTAGCAGTTAATACAGGAGTTGTTGCAATCGCTGAAGCACCATTTGGTGGAATTAAACAAAGCGGATATGGAAGAGAAGGTGGGTCTAATGCAATTAAAGATTACTTAAATGTTAAATATACACATTTAGGTATTAAAGGTTAAAACTCTTAAGATATAAATTATCAAAATGTTAGAATACTTTATCGCTATCGGAGCAGGTCTAATAAGTTTTTTATCCCCTTGTGTTTTACCACTTATTCCAGGCTATGTTTCCTTCGTATCAGGTCAGTCATTACAAGAGATTTTAAATCAAAAAAAAAACAACCTGTTGCCACTTATTTTATTTTGCTTAGGTTTTTCAACTGTTTTTATTATTTTTGGTGCAACAG
>CAJQSU010000015.1 GCA_905616435.1 uncultured Candidatus Pelagibacter sp.
CCACTAACGATGCGAGGGTTTTAAAAAATGGAACTGCCTATCAAACAGATGCGGGCATGTGTGGTGATTACGACTCCGTCATCGGTATGAATAAAGAAAATTCGATTAATAGATTTTTAAAAGAAAATTCTACAAAACATTTTCCAGCCACAGGAGAAGCGACTTTAAGTGGAGTTATTATAGATTGTGATATAAAGACTGGATTAGCTAAAAATATAGAAAGTTATATTTTTGGCGGGCAACTGAAAAATACATTATAAATTATGTCAGGGCACTCAAAATGGGCAAGTATAAAACATTCCAAAGGTAAGGCTGATAAGCAAAGAGCTAAGGTATTTTCTAAAATTTCAAAAGAAATTAGTGTAGCTGCAAAATTAGGTGATAAAGATCCAGACATGAATCCAAGATTAAGATCGGCAATTCAAGCTGCGAGGTCTGCCAACATGCCAAAAGACAATATTGATAGAGCTATTAGCAAGTCATCTTCAAGTATTGAAAATAACTTTGAGAATTTAAGATACGAAGGATTTGGCCCCAATAAGATTGCTGTTATTGTTGAAGCATTGACCGACAATAAAAACAGAACTGCTTCTAATATTAGAACCATATTTCAAAAAAGTGGTGGAAACCTTGGCACACAGGGTTCTGCGGCGCATAACTTTAATCAACTAGGAATTATTAAGATTAATAAGAAAGAAATTTCAGATGAAAAAATATTGGACTTAGCAATTGATTCAGGGGCTGATGAGTGCATTTCTCATGAAGGTTTTCATGAAGTTCAATGTGCAATGAATGAAATTTATAATGTAAAAAAAAAATTAGAAAAAACAATAGCCAATTTTATTTCAACAGAAATTGAGTGGTTACCACTAAATAGTGTCGATGTAGCCAAAGATAAAGAAGAGGCTGCTATTGAATTTTTAGAAACTCTAGAAGATGATGACGATGTTCAAAATGTTTTTTCTAATATAAACTTTGGAAATAATTAATGTTGATAATAGGAATAGACCCAGGCCTATCTGGCTCAATATGTTTTTTTGAGGATGGAAAAATTTTAGATGTAGTTGAAATGCCTACTATGACTGAAGGTAAAAAAAATAAACGGCAAGTAAATGGATCACAAGTTTATAATGAGATTTCAACAAGAATTAAGCAGATAGATAAAAAAGATATAAAAGTCATTATAGAGCAGGTTTCAGCGATGCCAGGTCAAGGTGTGACGAGCATGTTTAATTTTGGTCAATCATATGGAATATTAAAAGGAATGTGTTCAGCAATGCAATTACCCATGTATTTTGTAAGACCAGCAAAATGGAAAAAATACTTTAGTTTGATTAATTCAGAAAAAGATGCAAGCAGAACAAAAGCAATAGAAATTTTTCCATATTTTTCATCAAATTTATCAAAAAAGAAAGATTCGAATAAAGCTGATGCAATTTTAATTGCCAGCTATTATTATGAAACATTCAAGAATGAAGAATAATCAAGTTCTGCAAGACAAATTGATGACACAATTGAGTGTAAAAAGGTAACTTTATGGAAGCAGATATTTCAACTCAAGCGGTAGGTTTAGCCTCAAACACTGACTTTTCGCTTATAAGTTTATTCATTCGAGCTGATTTTATAGTTAAATCAGTGATAATAATATTAATAGCCTGTTCAGTTTATTCATGGGCAGTTATCATTGATAAAATTAAATTATTTAAAAAAATAAATACCTCATCTGAAGATTTCGAAGAAAAGTTTTGGAAATCTAAATCAGCAGAAACTTTCTATAATAGTTTACCCTCAAACGTTGATGATCCAATGGCTTTTTTATTTAAAGAGTCAATGCAAGGGTTATTGAAATCAAAATCGAAAACGAATTTAGTTGAGAAAATGAGTGGTATTCTTGAGGTTGGTATAGAAAAACAAATGTCTAAAATTGATAAAGGTTTTACATTTTTAGCAACAGTAGGTTCAACCGCACCATTTATAGGACTATTCGGAACAGTTTGGGGAATTATGAATTCGTTTCAGTCAATTGCTATTTCAAGAAATACCAGTTTAGCTATTGTTGCGCCCGGAATTGCTGAGGCATTATTTGCTACTGCCCTAGGCCTGTTAGCCGCAATACCTGCTGTAGTTGCCTATAATAGGTTTAATAATGATTCAAAAAAATATTCTCAAAAATTAGAGAGTTTTTCAAAAAGATTTTTATCAATCATCTAATTAGCTAATGGCATTTAAACTAAATCGCTCAGGAAAAGAACCAATGAGTGAAATAAATGTAACACCTTTCGTTGATGTGATGTTAGTTTTGTTAATAATTTTTATGGTAACTGCACCATTATTAACTGTTGGTGTTCAAGTTGATTTACCCGAAAGTTCAGCGGACTCTTTACCAGAAGAGCTGGAACCATTAACATTATCAATAAATTCTAAAGGAGAAATTTTTATTCAAGAGTCCAAAGTTGAATATGATAAAATTATTGCAAAAGTGCTTGCGGTATCAAAAAATAGAACTGATACCAGGATATATGTAAGAGGGGATAAAACAATTAACTATGGAAGAGTTTTAGAAATTA
>CAJQSU010000016.1 GCA_905616435.1 uncultured Candidatus Pelagibacter sp.
AAAAGCCTACTCCAAAATCCTCAACTTTATTACCAGTTCCAATCACAATACCTTTATTAGCAGCGGCTACCTGATAAAGGGTGACCATTCTCAACCTGGCTCTAGAATTTGCCATTCCATGTTCATTATCAAAGTTTGATAAACTTGAACTAAAGGTTAAAAAAAGTTCATCTAAATTAATTGTATGTGCTTCAACATTTTTAAATTTATTAATCAACCACTCCTGATGTTTTATACTTAAGTCGTGTTGGTGGGATTTTTGCCTGATGGGCATTGAAAGAACTATTGTTTTTAAACCCGTCATGGCACTCAGCGTACTTGATACCGAAGAGTCTATTCCTCCAGAAATTCCGATAACTAATGATTGTGCCTTACTTGGCATTTGATCAACATATGTTTTAATCCAGTTTGAAATATATTTAACTTTTTCTGAAGTATTCATACTATGAATTTAACCAGCTTAATTTTGAAAGCAATAGTTTAGGATGCCACTTGAATAGCATTTTTAGAATAGTTGCTATTCTTTTTAATCTCATCTGAAATTAAAAATGCAAGCTCTAAAGCCTGGTTGGCGTTCAATCTTGGATCGCAATGTGTGTGATATCTTGATGATAAATCTTTATCAGAGATTTTTTGAGCTCCGCCTGTACATTCTGTTACGTTTTGCCCAGTTAATTCTATATGTAATCCTCCTGCATAACTTCCTTCACTTTGATGGCATGTAAATACATTTTTTACTTCACTTAACACACTATTAAATGGTCTTGTTTTATATCCTGTTGTAGCTTTAATTGTATTACCATGGCATGGGTCACAAGACCAAATTACATTAAGGCCTTCTTTTTTAATTCCTCTAATTAATTTTGGTAAATGTTTTGATACATTTTCATAACCAAATCTTGATATCAATGTAATTTTACCTTTTTCATTTGTTGGATTAATTTTATTACACAAATTAATAAGATCATCTACTTTAAGAGTTGGTCCACATTTAATTCCCACAGGATTTTCAATCCCTCTGCAAAATTCAACATGTCCACCATCTTTTACTTCAGTGGGTGCACTTCTGGGTTTGGAAAATTGTCCTGCAATTCTACCTATTTTAACAACTGGCAGTGAAGCAGAATATGTAAGCACTAAAGACATTTGCAACATTAACTTAAATGTATCTCTTATATTGTCAGGATGAAATTCAGCAAAACTCTCAGCACAATCTCCACCCTGTAGTAAGAAAGCTTTACCATCCACTACGTCAGCTAATTGTTGTTTAAGGTGTCTAGTCTCTCCTGCAAAAACAAGTGGTGGAAAATTTTTTATTTTACCTAAAACTTTATCCAATTCTTTTTTATCCGGATATACCGGAATATGTTTTACAGGATATTTTCTCCAGCTATTATTATTCCAATTTTTCATATGCAACTGGGGATTGTTTTAGCAGAGTTTAAATATTATTCAACAGTGACAGATTTAGCTAAATTTCTTGGTTTATCTATATCGTAACCTTTTTTAAGGGCAGAATAATAAGCAAGTTTTTGAAGAGGAATGGTCAAAAGGAAAGGAAATAAGTCGTCATTAGTATTCTCAACTTCAATTGTTTCCCATATATTTTCTGAAACCACCTCATCTTTACTTTTATTGGTAATTAACAAAACCTTTGCACCTCTTGCTATTACTTCCTGCATATTGGAAATTGTTTTTTTATAGTAACTATCTCTCGGAGCAAGAACTACAACAGGCATTCCCTCTTCAATTAGTGCTAAAGGTCCATGCTTCATTTCACCAGCTGGATAACCTTCTGCATGAATATAAGATAATTCTTTAAGTTTTAGTGCTCCCTCAAGTGCTATTGGGTATGAAAAACCCCTTCCTAAAAACATAGAACCTTTTGCTTCATTAAAAGTTGAGGATATTTTTTGAATATCATTATCTATTAACAATGTCTTTTCAATCAAACTAGGTAAATTTTTAAGATCTTTAATTTTTTCATGGTAAACTTTATCTTCAATTTCATTTTTAAGAGAACTTAATTTTAAAGCCAGGATATAAAGAACAAGAATTTGACCCAAAAAAGCTTTAGTTGAAGCCACACCTATTTCAGGACCGCAGTGAATTGGTAAAACAAAATTTGAATCTCTTGCGATTGAACTTTCAATAACATTTACTATAGCACATGTCCTCATGTTGTTTTTATTGCATAAATCTAAAGCAGCATAAGTATCTGCAGTTTCACCTGATTGAGAGACAAAAACATATAAAGTATCTTTTTTAAATCTATTTTTTCGATATCTAAATTCTGAAGCTATATCTATACTGACATCAAGTGTTGTTAGTTCTTCAAACCAGTATTTGGCCAGCAAACACGAATGATAAGCTGTTCCGCAACCAATCAAAGTAATTGATTTAATTTCATCAATTTTCCAAGGAAAATTATAAATATTGATATCGTTGTTAACATTATCTAAATATTCCTTAATACAAGTCTTTAAAGTGACAGGCTGTTCTTCAATTTCTTTGGCCATAAAATGTTTAAAATCACCTTTGTCATAGTTCTCTTGATCTGATGAAAGTTCTAAAACTTTTTTATTAATTTTTTTTCCATCTTCATTGAAAAAATGAACTTCATCTTTTTTAACAATACAAAATTCACCATCATCTAAATAGGTAATTTTATTTGTCATTGATTTTAAAGCATAAGAGTCAGACCCTAAATAATTTTCATTTGGACCATACCCCACTGCCAAAGGAGAACCACGTCTAGCACCAACTATTAAATCAGGCTTATCTTTAAAAATAATACCAAGAGCAAAACTTCCATGTAGCTGCTTCAAAGTATTTGTAATTGCTTCTTGGATTTCTGATGTTTTTAAATTTTCAGTTATTAGATGCACAATAACTTCTGTGTCAGTTTGTGACTTGAAGATATGTCCTTTGCTAACTAAATATTTCTTTAATAAAGTTGAATTTTCTATTATTCCATTATGAACAACTGAAACATTATGAGATGAATGTGGATGTGCATTAACACTATTTGGTATACCATGAGTTGCCCATCTAACATGACCAATACCAATATTTCCTGATAAATTTTTTAAATCAAAATTTTTTTCAAGATTGTCTACTCTTCCCTCTGATTTTACTTCATTAATTAAACCTTTTGACAGTGTGGCTATACCAGCTGAATCATATCCTCTATACTCTAATTTTTTAAGAGAATTTATAATACTTGCTGAAACAGACTTGTTGCTAGATATTCCTATTATTCCACACATTAGTTATTTCTTTTTTCTTTTATAATTTATTACTTCTGTTTGTGCTGATCTTGTTAAAGCAAGAGATTTTTTTTTAACATTTTTTGTAATTACCGAACCAGCACCTACAACACTATCCTGCTCAATCGTTAATGGAGCTACTAAAGATGAATTAGATCCTATAAATACGTTGTCTCTAATTTTGGTTTTACTTTTTTTTATACCATCATAATTACAAGTTATTGTACCCGCTCCAATATTTACTGTTTTACCAATATCACTATCACCTATGTAGGTTAAATGATTTACTTTGGACTTTTTACCAATTGTACTTTTTTTAATTTCGACAAAATTTCCAATTCTCGATCCTTCTTTTAAAATTGTATCAGGTCGAATTCTTGCATAAGGACCTATATGAACTTTATTTTCTACCACGCATGACTCTAGGTGAGAAAAAGATTTTATAATTACGTTATTGCCAATTTTAACTTTTTTTCCAAAAATAACATATGGTTCTATTGTTACGTTTATTCCAATTTTAGTGTCTTTTGAAAAAAAAATTGTTTCAGGTCCTGTCATCTTAACACCTAACTTCAAAAATTTATTTCTAAGTTTATTTTGAATTTTTTGTGTATTTAATTCTTTCATTTTAAAATGCTTTACATTAAGAATATGTTTAAATTAATTCACATAATATTTCTTTAAAATACTTTTAAAATGAAGCAAAAATTTACAATTTTATTAGATTTGGATGGTACGCTTGTTGATACAGCTCCAGATTTAATGCGTGCACACAATCATGTAATGGAAAAATTTGGATATCCAACAAAATCAGCAGAAGAAATTAGAAATTTAGTTGGTCAAGGCGCTGGAGCTATGCTTGGAAGGTCTATTTGGGGGCAAGCAAAAAAAGAATTTGGGAAAGTTCAGGATGAAAAGATTAAAAAAGAAATGGTCAAAGATTTTGTAGATTTTTATGGAAAAAATATTGTTAATGAAAGTACACTTATCAAGGGTGTTAAAGAATTTTTAATTTGGGCTAAAGAAAATAATATATCAATGGCTGTTTGCACAAATAAACAAGAGCATTTAGCAATAGACCTTTTAAAAAAAATTGGTATCTATAATTTTTTTGAATATGTTGCTGGGCATGATACGTTTGATTATTGTAAGCCTGATCCAAGACATCTAACTTCTGTTGTTGAAATATTAGATGGGGATCTAAAAAAAACTATAATGATTGGTGATAGTGAAACAGATGCAAATGCTGCAAAAAGCGCTGGTGTTCCAGTTATCTTATTGGAAGATGGCTATACTGAAAAAAATACAACCGAAATACATCACAATCACTTAGTAAAAGACTTTGTGGGTATTGAAAAAATTGTATTAAAATATCTTTAAGATTGATTATTTTTTTTTAACTATTAAAAGCTATTTCGTTAATTAGGAGTTATTTTGATAGTACATAAAGTAAAAGTTTTTCCATCTAAAATCCACCTACCTAAAAAAAATCAACTTGCATGGAAAATTGCGGAAATCGCAAGTGATAATGCTAAATTAAATAAAGATACAATTGAGATGGCAATTAATAGAATTATTGATAATGCTTCGGTGGCTATAGCCTCACTTAACAGAAGTTCAGTTGTTTCTTCTAGGGAAATGGCTCTAAAACACTCTAGAAAAAATGGTGCTACATTATTTGGTGTTAATAATAAATTGAAATTTGATTGTGAATGGGCGGCTTGGTCAAATGGCACCGCAGTAAGAGAACTTGATTTTCATGATACTTTTTTAGCTGCTGATTACAGTCATCCTGGTGACAATATTCCACCATTAATTAGTGTTGCTCAACAAAATAAAAAAAGTGGTTTGGATCTTTTGAGAGGAATTATTACTGCTTATGAAGTTCAGGTAAATTTAGTAAAAGGAATTTGTTTACACAAACATAAAGTAGACCACATAGCTCACTTAGGTCCAAGTGTTGCTGCTGGACTAGGTACAATGTTGAGGTTAAATACTCAAACAATCTATCAAGCGATACAGCAAGCATTACACACAACGATATCTACAAGGCAATCTAGAAAAGGTGAAATTTCAAGTTGGAAAGCGTATGCACCAGCACATGCGGGAAAACTTGCAATAGAAGCGGTTGATAGAGTTATGCGTGGTGAAGGTGCACCAAGTCCAATTTACGAAGGTGAAGATAGTGTAATCGCTAGAATTTTAGACGGAAAAAAAGCACTCTATAAAGTTCCCCTACCAAAAAAAAAAGAAACTAAAAAAGCAATACTTGAAACTTATACAAAAGAATATTCAGCTGAATATCAATCACAAGCTTTAATTGATTTAGCTAAAAAATTTAAAAAAAAAATTACAAATCTTAACCAAATAAAAAAAATAGATATCTACACAAGTCATCATACACATTATGTTATTGGTACCGGGGCAAATGATCCTCAAAAAATGGATCCCAATGCGAGCAGAGAAACACTAGATCACTCAATAATGTATATTTTTGCAGTAGCATTAGAGGATGGTGATTGGCATCATGTTAAATCTTACTCAAAGGCGAGAGCTAAAAAGAAAAGCACAATTAGAATTTGGAGATCAATTAAAACATACGAAGATAAAAAATGGACAAAAAAATATCACGATCCAAATCCTAAAAAAAAATCCTTTGGTGCAAAAGTAATCATAACACTTAATAATGGGAAGAAGATAAGTGAGCAACAAGATAGAGCTGATGCTCACCCATATGGTTCACGCCCATTCAAGAGACAAAATTATATAAATAAGTTTTTAACTTTGACTAAAAATATTTTAGATAAGAAAGAAAGTGATAGATTTTTGAAAACAGTACAAAATTTAAGAAATTTAAAACCAGGTCAATTAGATAAACTAAATATTGAAGTAAAAAGAAGTAAAATTAAAAGAAATTTAAAAAAAGGAATATTTTAGTGCATTTTGTAGAAAAAGAACCCAGTCAAAAAAGAATAGATTTTAATGAAAAACTAAAATCAAATAAAATTTTAAGAGTCCCTGGAGCTTATAATCCATTAACAGCTAAACTAATTGAAGAAATTGGATATGATGCAGTTTATGTTTCTGGCGGTGTAATGGCAAACGATCTTGGTTATCCAGATATTGGCCTAACAACTTTACAGGATGTAAGTACCAGGTCTTATTTAATCTCAAGAGTAACGAACCTACCAAGTATTGTTGATATTGATACGGGTTTTAAATCTTGCAAAGAAACTATTGAGACTTTTGAAGATTTTGGAATTGCTGCAGTTCACTTAGAAGACCAAATTGAGAGAAAGAGATGCGGTCATCTTGATAATAAAGAATTAATTTCAACAGAAGCTATGGTTAAAAAAATTAAAGAATGTGTTGCTGCAAAAAAAGATGATAATTTTAAAATTATTGCAAGATCAGATGCAAAGGGTGTTGAGGGAATTGATAAGATGATTCAAAGATGCAAAGCATATATTGATGCTGGTGCTGAAATAATTTTTCCAGAAGCTTTACATGATGAAAAAGATTTTGAAAAAGTAAGGAAAGAACTGTCTTGCTACTTACTCGCAAATATGACCGAATTCGGTAAATCTAAGTTATTCAACTACAAAGAATTAGAGCAATTTGGTTATAATATTGTAATTTATCCAGTTACTACTCAAAGATTGGCCATGAAAAATGTTGAGGATGGATTAAGGGACATTTATGTAAATGGACATCAAAATAATATTATTGATAAAATGCAAACCAGAAAACGATTATACGAGCTTGTTGATTATGAAAAATATAATAATTTAGATGAAAAAATTTATAACTTTAGTACTGATGGACATGAATAATGAGTGATGAAATTAAAAAAGGTTTGCTTGGTATAGTGGTTGATGAAACCGAGGTATCAAAAGTTATGCCTGAAATTAATTCTCTTACTTATAGAGGTTATGCTGCTCAAGATTTATGTGCAAAATGTAAATTTGAAGAAGTGGCTTATCTTATCTTAAACGGTGAACTACCTAATAAAAAACAATTAAAAGATTTTGAAAAACAAGAGAAAAAAGAAAGAAAAATTTCTAAAACTTTATTAGAAGATATTAAAAAATTTCCAAAAAAGGCACATCCAATGGATGTAGCAAGAACAGCTGTTAGTATATTGGGTTTGGAAGATAAAGAAACTAAAGATAATTCTCCTAAAGCCAATATGCGTAAAATTATGAGAATTTTTTCAAAAACTCCAGTGGCATTGGCTGCTTTTTATAGATCTAGAAAAGGTAAAAAAATTATTCCGCCAAAAAATAATCTTTCTTTTTCAGAAAATTTTTTTCACATGTGCTTTGGTAAAGTTCCCAATAAAGAAATTGTTAAAGCTTTTGATGTTTCTTTAATATTATATGCGGAGCATAGCTTTAATGTCTCAACATTTACCGCAAGAACAATCACAAGCAGTTTATCAGATATTCATGGTGCAATTACTGGTGCTATTGCAAGTTTAAAAGGTCCTTTGCATGGTGGTGCTAACGAAGAAGTCATGCGTATGATGAATAAAATTAAAAAACCAGAAAATGCATATAATTGGATTAATAAAGCCCTTGATAATAAAGATGTTGTGATGGGATTTGGTCATAGAGTTTACAAGAGTGGAGATTCAAGAGTACCAACAATGAGAGAATATTTTGGAAAAGTGGCGAAAATTAAAAAAGATAAAAAATTTGAAAAAATTTACGACATAGTTGAAAAAGTAATGATTGAGAGGAAAGATATTCATCCTAATGTTGACTACCCTACTGGACCAACTTATCATTTGATGGGTTTTGATACAGATTTTTTTACACCAATTTTTGTTATTTCAAGAATTACCGGATGGTCAGCTCACATAATTGAACAACATGCTGCCAATAAATTGATTAGACCTCTAGCTAGCTACAAAGGAAGTCAACATAGAAAAGTTATTCAACTAGATCAAAGATAATTATTTTTTTTGAATTTTAGCAAATCTATAATTGCATAATATTTCACATTGAAGGTCATTTTTTTTTGTAAATTCGTCAATAGCCTTCTTAACACCAGATGCTTTGGGCAAATTATAATCATCACACATAATTATTCCATTATTTTTTGTTAAAACTTCAATACAGTTATTTAAATCATTCTTAACTGTTTCATAATCATGCCCTCCATCTAAAAAAACATAGTCTATTTTTGAAAAATTGATTTTTTTTAGAATTTTTTTTGAATTACCTTTGATTAAATGAACATTATCTTTAAACTTTTTTAATAAGTCTTGCACAGCCTCTAAGCTGTAAGGGTCGCGTTTTTTTATATATTTGAAATAAATCTCTTTGAATGGATTATTAAATTTTGTGTTAGGTATGACTTCACTTTTGTTTTCATCATTTTCAGCAAATAAATCTAATCCAATGTATTTAAAATCATCATGATGAATTTGGTAAAGTAATTCACAAACATTTCTTGCCGTCACGCCATGAAATACACCAACTTCTAAAAAAAATTTAGGTTTTTTAGTTTTAACATCATTTAAGAAAAAATCCCCGTCACCTTTTTGTTTGAGGCTAGTTTTTCTAAAGTACTTTTTGTATTTCAACTGAATTAACTAAACGCTTCTACCCAAGTTCCTTGAGTTGATGCTTTGGAATATTCAGTAGCACGACCTTCAAAAAAGTTCATGTGTTCAACAGCATTCAACATTGTATCTAACCAAGTAAGAGGATTTTTTTGTATATCATAAATCGGCTCTAGACCTAATTGAGTGAGTCTTCTATTAGCTATAAATCTAATATAATCTTTAACTTCTCGAGCAGTTAGACCTTCCATGGGACCCATTTCAAAAGCAAGATCTATGAAAGCATCTTCATGCGCAATAATAGTTCTGCAAGCTTCATAAAGTTCTTTTTTTAGTTTTGGATTCCATATCTCTGGATTTTCATTAATGAATTCTTTAAAAATTCTAATCATAGAATTGCAATGAAGAGTTTCATCTCGAACAGACCAAGTAACTATTTGACCCATTCCTTTCATTTTATTATGTCTTGGGAAATTTAAAAGAATTGCAAAACTTGCAAACAATTGTAACCCCTCTGTAAAAGCACTAAATACAGCAACCGTTTTTGCAATATCTTCTTTAGAATTTACATTGAAGCCTTGCATGTAATCGTGTTTATCTTTCATTTCTTTATATTTCATGAAAGCTGAGTATTCAGACTCTGGCATACCAATTGTATCTAATAAGTGGGAGTAAGCTGCTACATGGACAGTTTCCATTGATGCAAAAGCTGTCATCATCATCAACACTTCTGTTGGTTTAAATACAGTTGTATAATGCCTAAGGTAACAATTGCTAACCTCAATGTCTGCTTGGGTAAAAAATCTAAATATTTGTGTTAATAAATTTTTTTCTGATTGTGACAGATTTTTTTGCCAATCTCTAACATCGTCACCTAGTGGAACCTCTTCTGGCAACCAATGAATTCTTTGTTGAGTTAGCCAAGCATCATAACACCATGGGTATCTAAAAGGTTTATAAACTGGATTTTCTACTAATAGTCCCATTTTTTTTGGTTGGATTATTTCTTTTTTTTCTACTTTAATTTTCTCTGCTACTGACATGAAAGACACTCCTCGTATTCTGGTTGTTCGTTTGATTGTTTTTCTTTAGATTTATATACATTGGCTGTTACATCTGTTGAATTTGCATCGTTGATATTTTCAGCTCTTTGAATTGATTTTGATCTACAGTAATAAAGGCTTTTTAGGCCTTTTTTCCAAGCATCAAAATGAATTTTATGTAATTCTTTTTTATGAACATCTGCTGGCAAAAATAAATTAACTGACTGAGCTTGAGAAATAAAAGGAGTTCTATCACTACTCAATTCTATAATCCATTTTTGATCTAACTCAAAAGCGGTTTTAAAAACATCTTTTTCTAAATCTGTTAAAAAATCTAAATGTGAAACTGACCCTTGATTAGTTGTAATTGAAGACCAAGTATCACTATCATTTTTACCATGGTTGTCTAAAATTTCTTCCAAATATCTATTTCGAACATTGAATGAACCTGACAAAGTTTTGTGGGTATAGCTATTAGCTGCAACTGGTTCTACCCCTGGTGAAGCACCACCACAAATTATTGAAATTGATGCTGTTGGAGCAATCGCAGTTTTATTAGAAAATCTTTCTTGAAAACCATATTCAGCAGCATCCGGACAAGCGCCTCTTTCTTCTGCCAAATCTTTAGATGCTTTATTTACTTGCTCATCAATCTGTTTAAATATTTTTTTATTCCAAGATTTAGCCATTACTGACTCAAGTGGAATTCTATTTTTTTGTAAAAAAGAATGGAAACCCATTACTCCTAATCCAACACTTCTTTCTCTCTCTGCTGCATATTTTGCATCCTTAAACTGCTCTGGTGCTTTATTAATAAAATCAGATAAAACGTTATCTAAAAATCTCATTACATCGCTAACTATATCTTTATCATCTTTCCATTCATCATACTTTTCTAAATTCAGTGAAGACAAACAACAAACAGCCGTTCTATCTCTACCATCTTTATCAATTCCTGTAGGTAGAGTTATTTCACTACATAGATTTGATGTTTTAACAGTTAGATTAGCAAGCTTGTGATGTTGAGGAATTAATCTATTAACTGTATCAATATAAATAATATACGGTTCTCCAGTTTCAATTCTAGCAGTTAATAATCTTATCCACAAATTTCTTGCTGAAATAGTTTGTTGAACCGTTCCATCTGCAGGACTTTTCAATCCCCATTGTTCATCATTTTCAACGGCTCGCATAAATGCGTCTGAAACTAAAACACCATGATGCAAATTTAGTGCTTTTCTATTTGGATCACCACCTGTGGGTCTTCTCATTTCTATAAACTCTTCAATTTCAGGATGATCCACTGGAAGATAACAGGCAGCCGAACCTCTTCTTAAAGAACCTTGGCTAATTGCCATTGTTAAAGAATCCATTACCTTTATAAAAGGAATTATTCCTGAAGTTTTTCCAACCTTACCAATTTTTTCACCAATTGATCTGAGGTTGCCCCAGTAACTTCCAATGCCGCCGCCTTTTGCAGCCAACCAAACATTTTCACTCCAAAGATCAAGAATGCCACCTAAACTATCTGATGCTTCATTTAAAAAACATGAGATTGGTAATCCTCTTTTAGTTCCACCATTAGATAAAACTGGTGTAGCCGGCATAAACCATAGGTTGCTTATGTAATTATAAATTCTCTGTGCATGTAAATTATCGTCTGCATATGAGCTTGCAACACGTGCAAATAAATCTTGAAAAGATTCATTATGACCAAGATATCTGTCTTTTAAAGTTGCCTTACCAAAGTCCGTCAAATTTGCATCTCTAGACCTATCGATCTTAATTATGATACCTTTATCATTTTGGAATAATTCAGTTTCATTGTTGAGTGAAAAAAGATCAGGTCTTTTGTCTTTAGAAACTTCGTTAACATCAGGGCTATATTCAGAGACAGCTTTCTTTAAGGCCTGTGATAGAATTTTGTTCATAATTAGTACTATATTTTGTTATTGCGACGAAAACAACTATATGTTGTATGCGTTTTATGTTGATATACCATATAAACAATTAATCAACAGAACATTTATAGAACGTGACAAAATATTTTACAATAAAAAAATTCAAAAAAGAGTAAGTAATTAACAGATGAATCAAACTATCAAAATAGATCCCTATGGTTTTAGAGAATATGATGCTCGCTGGATATATAAAAAAGACATAAATAAAGAGGGAATCACGAATCTTGGAAAAGGTTTAGGAAGTCAAATAAAGAACCATACAAAAAAAACAAACCCAAGAGTGATAGTTGGGCATGACTACAGGTCGTATAGCGAAGAAATTAAAAGTGCTCTTAAAAAGGGGCTTATATCCACCGGATGTTATATCGAAGACATTGGCTTATCGTTATCTCCAATGGTTTATTTTGCACAATTTAATTTAAATGCTGACGCGGTTGCAATGGTTACAGCAAGTCACAATGAAAATGGATGGACTGGTGTAAAAATGGGAATCAAAAAAGGATTAACTCACGCACCTGAAGAGATGAAAGAATTAAAAGATATCACCTTAAATGAAAAATTTTTAAATGGTGATGGTGCTGAAAAACAAATAGAAAATTTTCAACAAGTTTATAAAGATGATTTGATAAAGGGTAATAAAATTAATAAGAAATTAAAAGCAGTGGTTGCCTGTGGAAACGGTACAGCCGGTGTATTTGCTCCAGATATTTTAAGAGGAATTGGTTGTGAGGTGATAGAACTTGATTGTGAATTGGATTGGACTTTTCCGAAATACAATCCAAATCCTGAAGATTTAAAAATGCTACATGCAATTGCTAAAGTTGTTAAGGAAAGTAATGCAGATGTTGGTTTTGGATTTGATGGTGATGGGGATAGAGTTGGCGTCATAGACAATCAAGGAAATGAAATATTTTCAGACAAGATTGGTTTGTTGATTGCAAGAAACTTGTCCACAAAACATAAAAATTCTAAATTTGTAGTAGATGTAAAATCAACCGGACTATACTCAAAAGATAAAGTTTTATTGGAAAATAAATGTGAAACGATCTATTGGAAAACTGGTCATTCTCATATTAAAAGAAAAGTTAATACTGAAAAAGCATTAGCTGGATTTGAAAAAAGTGGTCATTTTTTTTTTAATAAACCTCTGGGTTATGGCTATGATGATGGAATTAATTCAGCAATTCATGTCTGTCATTTATTAGATAATCAAAAAAAAAGGATGAGTGAAATTTTTAATGAATTACCTAATACATTTCAAACACCTACTATGGCTCCTTTTTGTAAAGATGAAGAAAAATACCAAGTAGTAGATGAATTAGTTAAACAAGTTGAGGAAATAAAAAATAATAAAACTAAAATTGATAATCAGATAATAACAAAAGTTCTTACTGTTAATGGTATAAGATTTTCTTTTGAAGATGGTTCTTGGGGATTAATAAGAGCATCTTCAAACAAACCATCATTAGTAATTGTTACTGAAAGCCCGACTTCTGATATTAGGAAGAAGAAAATCTTTGATTTTATTGACGATCTGCTGCAAAAAACTGGAAAAGTTGGCGAATACGACCAAAAAATCTAAGAGTTAATAAGATTAACTTTCAACTAATAAGTGTTCATGAAATTGTTAAGAATCAATTACAAAGAATATGAGGTGATGGAGGGAGACTGAAATCACCTCTTTCTATTTAAAAACTTTACTTATTTTACTTATAATTTTTTCTAAATTTGATTTTGAATAAGTTTTTCCTTTAACAACCCATACAGATAAGGGCCAAGAACTATCATTTCTATTTCGTGCAATAATGTGAATGTGCAGTTGAGGAACAATATTCCCAATTTTTTCAACATTAAGTCTTGAGGTTTTAAAAGCTTTTTTCATTAATTTACTACAATGAACTATCTCTTTCATCAAAAGTAATTGATCTTTAAAGTTTAAGTCAGTGATATCTCTAATACTTTTTCTTTTTGGAATTAATATAATCCAAGGAAATTTTGAATTATCAATCAATCTTATAGTGCATAACTTTAAATCACTTATATAAAATGATGACTTTAAAAAACTTTTGTTAAATTTGTTAGCCATAACTGGGATGTAAGATTAATTAAAAATTTAAAAAGAGTAATAAAAATATATTATTAATTACTTTTAATTTCTTCTTTATTAACTATTTTAACGTCAGAATCTAAATTGTCCTTAACTTCGCTATCATTTAAATTTGTTAATTCTTGAGCATAAAACTTATTGATCAACTCATCTTCTTTAAGTCTTTGCTCCAAGTCAAATTTATCTTCCCATTCTTTAACTCTTCGGTCTGCTTCTCTAATTCTTTCAGCTTCATCGTCTTGATGTTTTAAAACAATTTCTCTTTCCTCTTGAATTCTATTTTTATTTTCTTGTTCTTTTCTTAGTTCCTCGTCTCTTTCTCTTATTTTCTTTTCCTTTAATATTTTTTCTTTTTCAGCAGTTTTAATTTGCTGCTCTTTAAATCTAAATTCTTCTTCTTTTGCTTTTGCTTCAGCTTGTTCTTTAGATAATTGTCTTTCAAGTTGTTCCTGTCGTTCAATTTCTAGCTGTCTTAATCTTTCTTCGGTTTCTTTTAGTTTTTCCTCTTCATATTTTAATTTTCTAGCTGCTTCTCCAATTTTTTGTTCTTCATCTAATCTCTGTTTTCTATCTAATTCTCTTAATCTAACCTGTTCCTGTCTTGCTTTTTCTTTTTCTTCTCTAATTCTTTGAGCTTGCGCTTCATTAGCTTTAATTTCTTCGTCTTTTGTTTTTATTTTTTCTTCTCTAACTTTCTGTCTCTCAAGCATTTTTATTCTAAGCTCTTCTTCCTTGAGCTTTAAAGCATCTTCTCTTAATTTTTTTGCTTCCTCATCTTTAACTTTTTGAAGTTCGATTTTAATTCTTTTGTTCTCAATTTTAATTCTTTTGTTTTCATTTTTTTTAACTTGTTGTTCGTTATCAATTATTAATTTTTTTTGAACAAACACTAGATTTTTTTCTTGTTTTATTTTGTCTAATATTTCTTTCTGGGCCTCACTTTTTTTCTTTTGTAATTCTTTTTGTTCGTCTAGTTTTCTTTTTTTTTCTAATTTTTTTTTTTCATTCAGTCTAATTTTTTTAAAATTATTATAAAAATTACTAATCTTATTTTTAGCAATATCAATTGTGTTAATAGGAATTGTTTTTAACTTATCTAAATTTAAATTTTTTGGGACAAGTGACTTAATATCTTTAATGCCCATTTTTTTTTTTATTATTTTTTTTGGGCTCATGTTAAAAGTTAACAATTTTAATATGTTTTAAATATATAAAAAGTGCTTAAATTGAGCTTTAAATATTGCTAATTATTTAAAAAACCTAATAATTTTTTGAAATTACAATTATTACGTGTAATTATGTTATCTTGATTTATGGGAAATGGTATAAAAACAACTTTAACTTTTCAAATTTTATAACTTTAAATATTCTAACAAAAACTTTGTGGCAATTATTAATAAAAATATCCCAAAAAATATACTAACTTTATTTTTATCAATTCTATGAACTGTTCTCGCTCCAATCCTTGCCATAAAAGTTGTAATAGGAATAAAGATTAAAAAAGCTGGAATATTTAAAAAGCCTATACTTAATGGTAGGTTGGTTTTTAAATAACTGCCTGAAATTAAAAAACCTATGGCTCCAAATAAAGAAATTAAAAAACCAATTGCTGCAGCACTGCCGATTGCTCTATTGATTGAATAACCAAAAAATTTCAATATTGGTACATTCATTACAGCACCACCGATACCCATTGGAGCTGATATAAAACCTACTATAAATCCTAAAATGATTTTTAAATATAATTCAATTTTAATTACTACATCATTTTCTTTTTCTTTTAGTAGCAATAAATAAATACCAAGTAAAAATATTATTATTGAAAAAAATAAAACTAATGATTTGGTTTTTAATGATGCTGCAAATATTGTTCCTGATATCACCCCTAATACAACAAAAATTCCATAACTTTTAACAATGTCAAAATCAACAGCTTTAAATTTATGATGAGTTAAAACAGACACTGTCGATGTTGGAATAATAATAGCAAATGATGTTCCAACAGCTAAATGCATTATATATTTTTGGTCAATTCCAAGAGAGCCAAAGATGTAGTATAGAAATGGCACTGTTATTAAACCTCCACCTATGCCAAATAAGCCTGCCACAAAACCTACCGGTACTGCTGTTAATACCATTAATAAAACAAAATAACTATATTCGTTTATTAAAATCGTACTAAGCAGATTGGCCCACACTTGTATCTAAATTGTTATATTTAATTTTATCCATTATATGATCAATTTTTTTAACGTCTGCATCTCGAACACACATATTTTCACTTAAATATCTTTTCCAATAACTTGCTCCTGTTTGACCGTGAAATAAACCTAATGTGTGTCTCATAATCTGATTTAATCGGGTTCCCTTCTTTAACTCATCTTTTATATAAGGAATTAATTGTTCAATTACATCTTGTCTACTTGGAATGTCATGATTATTAAAAATTTCTTTTTCAATTTCAGCTAATAAATATGGAGTATGATAAGCGGCTCTTCCAATCATTACGCCATCTGTTCTCTTTAAGTGATGTTTGATTTCATTAACTGCAGAAATACCTCCATTAATTATTATCTCCTCATCTGGAAAATCTTCTTTTAACTTATAAACATAATCATATTTTAATGGTGGTATATTTAAATTTTGCTTTGGAGTAAATTTACCTAACATTGCTTTTCTAGCGTGAATTATAAAAGTTTTTATTCCTGTATTTTTTAAAGTTGAAATAAATTTAAATAAATTCTCATAATCTTCAACATCATCATATCCAATCCTGGTTTTAATTGTTATTGGAAGGTTTGTGACTGACTGCATTTTACTTAAACAATCTGAAACCAAATTTGGTTCTTTCATCAAACAAGCACCAAATTTATTTTTTTCTACTTTTTTACTAGGACAACCCAAATTTAAATTTATTTCATCATATCCAAAATCTTCACCAATTTTAGTTGCTTCAGATAAAAGTTTTGGTGAAGAGCCACCCAATTGAAGAGCTACTGGTTTTTCATTAATATTAAATTCTAACAATCTTTTTTTATCACCTCTATTGATTGCTTCATCTACAATCATTTCAGTATAAAGGAGTGTATTTTTTGATATTAATCTTAAAAAATATCTTTCATGCCTGTCTGTGCAATCCATCATGGGTGCAACTGATACTTTCCTATTCATACTTAATCTCTATATGATTTTATTATGTATTTGAAGTCTCGTTATCTTCAGAATTGACTTCTGTTTCAGATTCTTGTTTGTTTTCTGTTTCAGCTTCTTGTTTGTTTTCTGTTTCAGCTTCTTGTTTGTTTTCTGTTTCAGAAACGTTTACTTCTTTAAAAATTTTTTCTTCATTAACTGATTCTTCAACACTAGGTTCTGCTGTTTTTGAAGGTTCAGCTAAATTATCTTGTGAAACTTGGATTTTTTCTGGAGCTTTTCTAGCTCTTTTAGATGGTAGAATTGGTGTTCCACTTTTTGAAATTTCACCTTTATACAAACTTTCAAAATCATCACCTACTTCTTCATCATCTTCAGATCCATCCTCAACTTGCTCAACATGTTTTCTTAATTTATAAACTGCACTTTCAGTTAGATCTGAAACTTTAATTTTATCTTCAGCTATTTCTCTTAGCGAAATTACTGTGTTTTTATCATTATCTTTATCTAATGTAGGCTCAACTCCTGAATTTAATTGGGTCGCTCTTTCTTTAGCGACTAAAACTAGTTCATAAGGACTGTCAACTTTGTCGATGCAGTCTTCTACGGTAACTCTTGCCATGGGCGAGTATGTACACCTCGGCATTTAAAAATGCAAGTTTTTTTCTAAATTATTAAGGGATTTAGCCTTTTTCTAATTAAAAATAGCAACACTAAAGATACAAAGATATAAGCTCCAGATACAGCGGCTATATCACTTACTGAAAAACCAATATCTATCAAAAATCCGAACAAGGCTGTACCAAAAGCAGTGGCAAAAACCATCAAAGCAGTTGTTAAAGCCTTGATTGATCCAAGATGCTTAACACCATATAGTTCTGCCCAAGTAGAAGAACCTAATATATTGGCAAATCCATTAGAAATTCCTACTAATCCTAAAAATATAAAAGCTGTAATTGGGGTATCAAAATAAAATAATACAATCACAGATATCAAGAGTGGGATATTCATATAAATTAAAAGTTTTCTGCTTGTAAACTTATCTATCAAAAATCCAGAAATAAACAAAGTTAGCACTGAAAGAATTGAGTAAGACATAAATGACTGAGCAATTATATAAGGTCCCCAACCTTTCGAAGTTTGAATAAAAGATTGAAAAACAGCAAAGCCAGTAAAAATCCATGGCATTGCGAGCATATTTAAACAAACTATATAAAATCTGTAATCTTTTATTACATCACTCCTTTTCCACTGTTTTATTTCAATTTCATCAATATTTTCATCATTAATTTCTCTTGAGTCTAAATTTAAATTTTTAATTAACAAAAAAGAAGCAGCGGGTAAAACTAGTAAAACTATAATTGAAAATATAAACCAAAGATTTTTCCAATCTGTGATTGTTAGTAAGTAAACCATCAAAATTGGTAAAATAAATTCTGCAGATGACAAGCCAAACCAACTGAGACTCAAAGCTCTACCTCTTGTTTTTGTAAAATACCTTGAAATAGTTGTTGATGCAGTATGAGACATCATACCCTGCCCAGAAAATCTCATAAGAAATATTGCAATAAAGAGTAAAAAAACTGATGAAACTTTTGAAAAGAAAAAACATGCAAAAGATAAAAGTATAGTAACAAAAAAAGCAAACTTAAAAATATTTACATCATCAATTTTTTTTCCAACCCAAATTAATAAAAAACTACTACACAAAGTTGCTGATGCATAAATTGAGCCAAATTGTCCATGGGTAATAGATAGAGCCTCTCTAATACTAAGGTTAAATAGTCCTAGAAAATAACTCTGTCCAAAACTAGAAAAAAATGTAAAGATAAATCCAAATAGAATTACTTTAAACTTCATATTGTTAAACATAGGAAATAAAAATCATGTCTTGTAATGTTGCTTTCATAGGTCTTGGGGTAATGGGCTACCCAATGGCTGGATATATATCAAAAGCCGGGCACAATGTAACTGTTTTTAATCGAACCAAATCTAAAGCTGAAAAATGGATTGGTGAATACAAAGGTAAAGTAGCTGACACACCAGCTGAAGCTGCTAAAGATTCAGAGTATATTTTTACCTGTGTTGGAAATGATAGTGATTTAAGAGAAGTTACGTTTGGTGACAATGGTATATTTAAAACAATTAAAAAAGGTTCTGTTTATATTGATAATACTACAGCGTCTGCAACGATTGCTAGAGAAATTTATGAATATGCTAAAAAAAATGGTGTTGGCTCTTTGGATGCACCTGTATCTGGTGGTCAAGCTGGAGCAGAAAATGGTGCACTAACAGTTATGATTGGTGGGGATCAAAAAGACTTTGATAAAGCTAAAGATAAAATCGATTGTTACAGTAAGAAAATGAAGTTACTTGGTAATGCTGGAAGTGGACAGCTTGCGAAAATGGTTAATCAAATTTGTATTGCTGGATTAGTTCAGGGATTGTCAGAAGCTATTAACTTTGGAATGAAGGCTGGATTAAATATGGAAGATGTTATTGAAGTTATTTCAAAAGGTGCTGCTCAATCTTGGCAAATGGAAAATAGGTATAAAACAATGATTGATGATAAGTTTGATTTTGGCTTTGCTGTAGATTGGATGAGAAAAGATCTTAAAATTGCAATGGATGAAGCTAAAAATAATGGATCACTTTTACCTGTGACTGAATTAGTTGATAAATATTACTCTGAAGTTCAAGAAATGGGTGGTAAAAGATGGGATACTTCAAGTTTAATTAAAAGATTAAGAAAGTAATATCGTATGCAACCAGCATACTACGAAGATTTCATTGAAATAAAGAAGAAGATCTGGCTGATGTTGGATGATGCAATTACCAATCGAGGATCTCAATTTAGAATACCAACTTTTATTTGTGGTGACCAATTTGATTTTGATGGAAGAA
>CAJQSU010000017.1 GCA_905616435.1 uncultured Candidatus Pelagibacter sp.
CTATGTCTCTATTTTTACTATGCCAGAATTTCCAAATAGCAATTGTCATAAATAAATAAAGGGTAGTCCACACTGGCGCAAAAACCCAATCAGGAGGATTGTATGCTGGCATCACTAGCATCGAGTACCAAGGTTCTTTAAAGTTTATAGTAGCTAAACCACCAATGGCAGATGCCGAATAAGTAATTATGGCAAATAGTAAAAAAGATAATAATTTGTTTTTTAACATAAACTCATTATACATCACTTAATGAATGATAAAAAAGTAATTTGGATAACTGGTGCAAGTAGTGGAATTGGTAGATCCTTGGCTCTAAAATTTGCTAATGAAGGCTGGGTGGTTGCTGCTTCTGCTAGACGAGAAAATTTATTACAAGAATTGCATAATGAAAACGAAAATATTCATTCATTTCCTTTAGATGTTACAAACGTTGAACAGTGTAAAACTGTTTTTGATGATATAATAAAAAAATTCAAAAATATTGAGATTTGTGTATTTGGTACTGGCATACACGACCCAAAGTCTGAAAAAAGTTTTAATTTAGATAAAATAAGAAAAATTATGGAAGTAAATTATTTTGGTACAATGAATTCTATCAATTCCATTTATGAGTATTTTATTAATAAAAAAAGTGGTCAGATATCTATTATTTCTTCTGTTGCTGGCTATAGGGGATTACCTGCGGCGGGTGCTTATTGTGCATCTAAGTCTGCACTTACTAGTTTTACAGAAAGTCTACAGTTTGAAATGAGACGAATAAATGTAAGAGTTTCTCTAGTAAGCCCTGGCTTCATCAAAACACCGATGACAGACCAGAATGACTTCCCCATGCCAATGATAAAATCTCCAGAATTTGCTGCAGAACAAATTTATATTGGCTTAATCAAAAAAAAGGGATTTGAAATCCATTTTCCAAAAACTTTTACATACTTTTTGAAATTTCTAAAAATATTGCCTCACGCAATCTATTTTAAACTTCTTACAATTGGGTACAAAAAATAAGTTACTGGTTTTTCTTAAAGAAGACGGTCAATTCACCTACTTTAAATCCAAACTTAGTTAATGTAGCTCTATTTATAGCAACCTCTTCGTCTTGTTTAAAAATCCAATCATCAAAAGAAACTTTAATATTCTTTCCTTTAAATGGAACCATTAAGCTGTATTCAAATTTAAATGCTGATCCATATTGAAAACCTTTTGCAATTCCAACTACATCTGGCGCAGATCCTTCATAGTAATTTTGATTAACTTTTTTGATTTTCCAAATTCGGTTTTGTTTTTCACCATCTGTCCAATAAAAATCTTCTTTAAGAGTTAAAATATCACCCTCAAAACTACCAAACATGTCAGCTTTAAACTGTCTGGTGACTTTACCACTTCGATCTTGTAATAGGCCCCATGCTTTAACAGGACCATCAAAATAATTCTCTATAGTCATTAACGGCTCTGTATTTTTAAAATCTGTTGGTTTCATAGAATTACTGTTTATACAACTTGCCGTAAAAAATAAAGCAATTATTAATGCTGTTAATTTAAATATCTTAAAGCTTACCATGTATCTCCTGTTGTTATTTGTTTTGTAATGAAAATTGAATTAGATCTATATTTTTTGATTTAAAACCTGCCTCACAATAAGAAAGATAAAATTCCCACATTCTTTTAAACGTTAAATCAAAACCTTGTTCTTTAATTAAGTCCCACTTTTTATTAAATATCTCTCTCCAAATAATTAAAGTTTCAGAATAGTGATCAGCGTATGAATTGTATTCATTAAACTTTAAACCATTGGTATCAACATAATTTTTTAATTCGTTTTTAGAAGGCAGAAAACCACCAGGAAAAATATATTTTTGGATAAAGTCTTGCTTATTTTTATATCGATCGAACAAACTATCATCAATAGTTATAGCTTGAATACCCACCGTACCTGATGGTGTTAAATTATTTTTGATTGTGCTAAAGTAGCTGTCTAGATAGTTTTGTCCAACCGCCTCTATCATTTCTATAGATGCTATATGATCGTATTTACTCTTTAAATCCCTGTAATCTTTTATTTCAATATTTACTTTTTCATTAAGCCCACATTTATGAATTCTTTCTTTTGCAAACTCGAATTGTCGTTGTGAAATAGTAATGCAATCTAATTTAACATCATAATTAGTGCCCAAATACTCAGCAAAACCACCCCAACCACAGCCAATTTCTAAAATTTTACTTCCATTTGCTGGTTTTAAAAGATTAATTAATTTTTGGTATTTATTATTTTGAGCATTGAAGAGATCTTGCTTGGGATTCTCAAATATAGCACTGGAATAAGTCAAAGTTTTATCAAGCCATAAAGAAAAAAAATCATTTCCTAGATCGTAATGTTTTGCAATGTTTTCTTTACTTCTACTTTTTGTATTTTTTATAATCTTACTTTTTATAAAATTAATGAAAGGTAAATCAAAAATTCCTGAAAACTTATAAATAATTTTTATATTTTTTGCAGTTAATTCAATTAAATCAGAAAGATTATTTGTTGTGAAAAGATCTTTCATATAGGATTCTCCTAAACCGACACTTCCACTTTTAATCAAATTATAATTAAGACTTTCATCTTTGATTTCTAGAAAAACTTTTAAATTTTCATCAGAGTTACCAAATTTTAGAACTTGTCCATCAACTTTTTTGATCTCAAGAAAACCATACTTTATTTTCTTTAATGCATTAAATACGATTAAATCTGAAATTTTATAAATTAACATTAATTTTCGATAGTTATATTGTTCTTAATCTTTAATTTTTTTTTTATGAATTTAATTCCTTTTATCCATAATTTAAATGCCTCAAAATGTATCGTTATAATGATTTTAAGTGTCATTAATGGATGTTTTAAGTAAGACTTTAATAGGTTGTTATTATTTAATTCACTTTTAACACCAACTTGTGATGCATAGAGAATTTTTCCATCTGGGTCTTGTACGTCAATAATGACGGAAATCTTATTACCAGGTTTTAATAATCTAAAAAAATAAACACAATTCATTTCAATAAATGGTGATACGTGAAATTTTTTTTTACAGACATGCTGTATTAAGTTTTGTTCTTTTTTAGTTTTGAAAATATACGAATGTTGTTCTCCAAATGTATTCTTAACTTCATATAATACAGCTATTAAATCTGAATTTTTATCATATACGTAAAAAATACTTAATGGATTAAACACATATCCAAATATTCTCGGATAGCATAGAAGTTTAATTTTAACCTCGTTACTTTCAATATTATTTTTTTTCAAATTATCTATAACCCAATTTTTAAGAGAACTTCCATCTCTCGGGCCGTGATCTTTATTAAAAAAGCTTATAATATTAAATTTATTATATGAAAATAATCTTAGTGTTTTATGTAATAAATCTATTTCTGATAAATCTATAAGTAATGAGAATACCTTATAATTGAAAGTGTGGATTTTTGGCTTAAACCTTTTATGAATTACGGAACCTGTGTAAATATAAGAATTTTTAATCATTAAGTGTTTTTAACATTTGAACAGAGGACTTAATTCCATCTTCATGAAAACCGTAACCAAAGTAACTTCCACAAAATAAAATATTTTTTTTATTTTGAATTTTATATAGACTACTTTGGTTAGATAATGCTTCTGTATCGTAATAAGGGTGTGTAAACGCAACCTTTTTGAATATTTTATCTGCAGGTATTTCTTTATAAGGATTTATGGTTAAAAAAATATTTCTATCTATTCTTAAATTTTGTAACTGATTTAACCAATATGTTACAGATGTTTTTTCAATATTATCTGCATTCATTGATGAATTCCAAGAACACCAGGCCTTCTTATTTTTTGGCATAATACTTTCATCAAAATGAATAACAGCAGTGTTTCCTCTATAATTAAAATTTTTTAATATTAGTTCTTCGTCTACTGTTGGATTGTCAATTATTTTTAAAGCCTCATCTGCATGTGTTGCAATTACAACTTTATCATAATTTAAAAACTTATTTTCACCACCATAAAAAATTTTAGCTCCCAAATCATCTCTAACAATTTTATTTATATTGTAATTTTTAAAATGTTTTCCACTAATTTGACTTATTATTTTATCTACATAAGTTTTGCTTCTATTTGCAACCGTAAACCATTGAGGTCTATCTTTTATTTTAAACAGACCATGATTTTTAAAAAAATTTAAAAAAAATGATAATGGCATTTGTGTAGCCTCATAAGGTGGCATTGACCAAATTGCTGATACCATTGGAATAATATGATAATTAATAAAATAATTTGATATTTTTATTTCTTTTAAATATTCCCCTAATGTTATTGATTTAATTTTTTCTATTTTTATTTTTTCACAGTTTTTATAAAAACTAACAATTTCAAAAAACATTTTAATAAATCTTAAATTTAATAAATTTTTTTTGTTTGAGAAAATCCCCCCTAAACCTTTACCACAATATTCTATATCACTTCCGTTTACAGATACTGAAAATGACATATCACTTTTCTCAATTTCTATTTTATTTTCTGAAAAAAAATTAATTAAGTTTGGGTAGGTATTTTTATTAAAAACCATAAATCCAATATCTACAGCAATTTCTTTATTATGGTCGTAAGCTACTTTTATTGTATTTGCGTGACCACCAAATTGATTTTCTTTTTCAAATAAATCAACTTTATGTTTTTTAGATAAATAATAAGCTGCACTTAATCCAGATATGCCAGCACCAACTACAGCAATTTTCATCTTGATAAATCTTTAAGCCGCTGTGTCTTCGTACTCTTCCATTGATGGACACGTACAAAATAAGTTTTTATCTCCATAAACATTATCTACTCTAGCAACTGGAGGCCAATATTTAGTTGTTCTTAAAAACTCAGAAGGATATGCGGCCTCTTCTCTTTCATACTTGTGATCCCACTTATTTGAGGTTAATTCAACGTGAGTATGTGGCGCATTCTTCAGTGGATTATCAATTTTATCATATTCGCCAGATTTGATTTTATTAATTTCCTGTTTTATTTTTTGAAGTGTAGAGCAAAATTTATCAATTTCATTCAAACTCTCGCTCTCTGTGGGCTCAATCATCATGGTGCCTGCTACCGGCCACGACATTGTTGGGGCATGATAGCCAAAATCAATTAATCGTTTTGCAATATCTTCCTCTGTTATTCCTGTGTCATTTTTTATTGATCTAATATCGATGATACATTCGTGAGCTACATTGCCAGTTCTACCTTTGTATAAAATAGGAAATGAATCTTTAAGTTTATGTGCAATATAATTTGCATTTAATATTGCAACTTGTGAGGCTTTTCTTAAGCCTTCAGAGCCCATCATTTTTATATACATCCATGAAATTGATAAAATACTTGAGCTTCCCCAGGGTGCTGCAGATACGGCTCCCATTCCTGTTGCTGGGCCACAATCTTTTATCACCGAATGTTTTGGTAAAAACATTTCTAAATGTTTTTTACAGGCTATTGGTCCCATACCAGGTCCCCCACCACCATGTGGTATGCAAAATGTTTTATGTAAATTTATATGACAAACATCTGGACCAAAATTTCCAGGTCTTGCAATTCCTACTAATGCATTTAAATTTGCACCATCCATGTAAACTTGTCCACCATAATCATGAATTAAATCACATATATCAGTTATTTTTTCTTCAAATACACCGTGTGTTGATGGGTAAGTAACCATAAGTGCAGCTAAATTTTCTGAATGCTCTTCTGCTTTGCTCTTTAAGTCATCATAGTCTACGTTTCCATGTTGATCACATTTCACAACAACTACTTTCATACCAACCATTTGAGCACTTGCTGGGTTTGTACCATGTGCAGAACTTGGGATTAAACAAACATTTCGATTTGTTTCATTATTTTTTTCATGAAATTTACGTATTACCATTAAACCAGCAAACTCACCTTGTGCTCCAGCATTTGGTTGTAATGAAACACCTGAAAATCCTGTAATTGATCTTAACCAGTTTTTTAAATCAGTGAACAGCTCTCTATAGCCATCCATTTGCTCTACTGGAGAAAAAGGATGTGGTTGGGAAAACTCTTTCCATGTAACCGGTATCATTTCAGAAACTGCATTAAGCTTCATGGTGCATGAACCTAAAGCAATCATAGATTTGTTTAAAGCAATGTCTGAGTCTTCTAATTTTTTTAAATATCTGAGCATTTCTGTTTCAGAGTGATAATTATTAAAAACAGGATGATCTAAATAAGTTGAAGTTCTTAAAAGTTTATCAGGTATATTAGATAAATTTTCACTCATGTTTTCTTTTATAGTCTCTGAACAATTAAAAATTTTTAATAATTGATTTGCTCTATAGATATTTTTTCTCTCATCAAAAGAAACAGCTAACATTTCAGAATTTACTTTTCTGATATTAACATGTTGATCTAATGCATTTTTATAAATCTTATCAGTTTTATCTAATGTTTTAATTGTTACGGTATCAAAAAAATGATCTGAATAGAGTTCATAACCAGATTGTTTTAATTTATCTGCAAAGTTTTTTGTTAGTTGAGAAACACTTTCAGCAATTTTTTTAATACCCTGGGGTCCATGATAGACTGCATATGCAGCAGAGACTATTGCCAATAATGCTTGTGCTGTACAAATATTACTTGTGGCTTTATCTCTTCTTATATGTTGCTCTCTTGTTTGAAGAGCAAGTCTATAAGCTTTTTTACCATGTCTATCTACTGACACTCCAACTATTCTTCCTGGCATTGATCTTTTATATTCATCTTTAGTTGCAAAAAATGCTGCGTGTGGACCTCCATAACCCATTGGGATCCCAAAACGCTGAGAGCTACCAACTGCAATATCAGCACCTAATTCAGATGGTGTTTTTAACTTAGCAAGAGCTAATAAATCGCATACCAAAACTGCTTTTCCATTATGCTTGTGTATTTTGCTTATAGCTTCACTAGGATCCTTGATATCTCCTAAAGTGCCTGGATATTGAATAATCCCACATATAATATCGTCTTTAATATCTTTATCTTCATCTCCAACTATTATTTCTAAACCTAATGGTTCTGCTCTTGTTCTAATAACATCAATAGTTTGGGGGTGACAATTTTTTGAGACAAAAACTTTTTTAGTCTCAAATTTAGATATTCTGTAACTTAAACCCATAGCTTCTGCTGCTGCTGTTCCCTCATCTAGAAGCGATGCATTAGCAATATCCATTCCAGTAAAATCTATAATCATTTGTTGAAAGTTGAGCAACATCTCAAGCCTACCTTGTGCCACTTCAGGCTGGTATGGTGTATAAGATGTATACCACCCTGGATTTTCTAATATATTTCTAAGTATTACATATGGGGTGTAGGTTCCATAATAGCCCATTCCTATAAAACTTGAATAAACTTCATTTTTTTTAGCAATATTTTTTAATTTTCTAAGGGCTTTATATTCAGAGTTTGGATCACCAATATCCAAGTCATCTTTGAGAAGAATTTTTTCTGGTACAGTATCTTTTATTAACTCATCTAAGCTTTTATATCCCAGCTCTTTAAGCATAATGTCTTGTTCTACTTCAGATGGACCTATGTGTCTTTGTATAAAATCTTTTTGAGCATTCTTTAACATTTAGCTACCACTTTCTTTTGCAAATTTCTCATATTCTTCTTTATTCATTAATGAGTCTATTTCTGTTTTATCTTTGATCTTTAATTTAAAAAACCAAGCACCATTTTCTGGGTCAGAATTAATTTTAGCAGGATCGTCAACTATTGATTGATTGTTTTCAACTACTTCACCTGAAATAGGAGTATATACATCGCTCGCTGCTTTAGTGG
>CAJQSU010000018.1 GCA_905616435.1 uncultured Candidatus Pelagibacter sp.
TGGGTCTGGAAAATCAACCCTACTAAATCTTATTTCTTTAATTGATCGACCTTCAACTGGATCAATAAAATATCAAAATAAAAAAATTGATTTTAAAAAAAATAAAGAAAATGATTTATTTAGAGCAAACAATATAGGTATCATTTATCAGCAAGATAATCTTTTGTCTGATTTTACTGCTTTAGAAAATGTTTATTTATCTAGTTTGGCCGCTGGTTACAAAATAGATAATGCCAAAACTAGAGCAAAAAATATTCTAAAAATAGTAGGGCTTTCAGATAGAGTTGAGCACTATCCAAATGAACTATCAGGTGGAGAGAAACAGCGTGTTTCAATTGCAAGGGCATTAATAAACGAACCAAAGATTATTCTTGCTGATGAACCAACTGGCAGTCTCGATAAAAATAATGCTGTGGAAATATTTTCTTTATTAAAAAAACAGATAAATTCAAAAAGATTAATAATATTTGCAACCCATAATAGATTTTTTGCCAATAAATCAGATTGTTTATTGGAAATGGTAGATGGTAAGATAAAATCCTCTAATGTCTGAGTCTAATTACAACAACTTTAATCATCTAAAAATTCACTCCCAATATTCAATTTGTGAAGGAGCTATAAAAATTGATAATTTAAAAGATAAAGCTAAAGAATTTAAAATTAAAACACTTGGGTTATCTGATACCTCAAATTTGTGTGGGGCAATTGAATTTTCTGAAAAAATATCCAAAGCTGGATCACAACCAATTATCGGAACACAAATCAATTTTAAATTTGAAGATACAATTGGATTATTACCTATATTTGCCCTTGAAGAAAAAGGTTATAAAAAAATAATTGAATTATCATCTAAATCATTTTTAGATAACGATGAATTGTCAGATCCTCATTTAGATATTAATGATTTATTTAAATTAGACAGTTCCGGTATTTCAATTTTTTCTGGGACGGTATTTGGTTTATTTGGAAAGTTATTTGATAAAGGTAAATTCTTAGAAATAAACAAGCTTTATAAAAATCTTAATAAAAATTTCAAAGATAGATTTTATTTAGAAATTCAGAGACACAAAGATCATAACGAACAAAGTTTTGAAAAATTTAATCTCGATCAATCAAATAATCTAAAAATCCCAATAATAGCTACAAATGAAGTTTTTTATTTAACAAAAGATATGCATGAAGCTCATGATGCACTCATTTGCATTGGTAATAAAACTTATATTAATGAAAAAAATAGAGTTAAATATAGTTCTGAACACTATTTAAAAAATGATGCTGAAATGTCAAAATTATTTGCTGACATTCCTGAAGCATTAGAAAATAATTATAATTTTCCTTTAAGATGTAGTTTTAGACCACTTTTTTCAAAACCAATTTTACCAAACATAAGCTCATCTGAAGATGGCAATGCAAGCGATATCATTAAAAAAGATTCTTTAGATGGACTGAAAGAAAAATTTATTAAATTTTTTGATTTAAAATCTGACGATATAGAGAGTAATGAACAGTTTTTAATCTATAAAGACAGATTAGATCATGAATTAGAAATTATTATAAAAATGGATTATTCAAGTTATTTTTTGATCGTTTCTGATTATATTAAATGGGCAAAAAATAATGATATTCCAGTTGGTCCTGGAAGAGGATCGGGCGCAGGTTCACTTGTTGCCTGGTGTCTGTCAATTACTGATGTGGACCCGATTAAATACAACTTAATTTTTGAACGTTTTTTAAATCCAGACAGAATTTCAATGCCAGATTTTGATATCGATTTTTGTGAAGAAAAAAGAGATTTAGTTTTTAAATATTTAACTAAAAAATATAAAAATAGTGTTGCTCATATCATCACATTTGGAAAATTAAAGGCAAGAATGGTAATTAGGGATGTAGGTAGAGTATTGGGTCTTGCATACGGTTTTGTTGACAGTATCTCAAAAATGATTCCATTTGATCCCTCTAGACCTCAAACATTATCAGAATGTATTGCGCGTGAACCAAGACTTAAAAGATTGATTAATGAAGATCCAAGAGTTAAAAAACTTACTGATCTTTCATTAAAACTAGAGGGACTTAATAGAAACGTAGCAACACATGCAGCAGGAGTGGTTATTGCTGATAAAAAATTAACTGAAATAGTTCCATTATATAAAGACGCATCAGCAAATTTACTATTACCTTCAACACAATTTGATATGTATTCTGCTGAAAATGCAGGGTTAGTAAAATTTGATTTTTTAGGTTTAAAAACTCTAACTGTAATAAATAACACTCAAAAATTAATTAGAAAAAAAGATAAAAATTTTAATATTGAAAATATTAGTTTTGAGGATCAGAAAGTTTTTGAACTCATGTCTGCCGGTAAAACAGTTGGTTTGTTTCAAATTGAAAGTGCTGGAATGAGAGATGCGCTTATTCACATGAAGCCTAACCATATCGAGGATATTATTGCATTAGTTGCTTTGTACAGACCTGGTCCTATGGGTAACATACCCGTTTACAATGATTGTAAACATGGAAGAAAAACACCTGACTATTTACACCCATTATTAGAAGATATTTTGAAACCAACTTATGGCGTAATTATTTATCAAGAGCAAGTTATGCAAATTGCTCAAAAGTTATCTGGTTTTACTGCCGGTCAAGCAGATTTATTAAGAAGAGCAATGGGTAAAAAGAAGAGAGCTGAATTAGAAAAACAAAAACAAAATTTTATCGCAGGTGCTGTTAATAATGGTATTAGTAAAGACGTTGCAGCTGGTATTTTTTTAAAAATTGAACCATTTGCAGAGTATGGATTTAATAAAAGTCATGCCGCAGCTTATGCGATAATATCTTATCAAACAGCATTCCTAAAAACTTATTATCCTAAAGAATTTATTGCAGCCTCGATGACAATGGATATATCAAATCAAAATAAATTAAGTGAATTTTTTGAAGAACTTAAAAGACTAGATGTTGAGGTGATTAGACCGGATATAAACGAATGTTACGCTGATTTTAAAACTGAAAATAATAAATTTTATTATGCTTTGGGTGGCATTAAAGCTGTAGGCTCTGAAGCAATATCAAATATAGTTAAAG
>CAJQSU010000019.1 GCA_905616435.1 uncultured Candidatus Pelagibacter sp.
TTTAATTTATTTATTTTTAACATTAACCAACACTTCCTTCTAAACTGATACCAACAAGTTTTTGAGCTTCAACTGCAAATTCCATTGGTAATTGTTGAAGAACCTCTTTACAAAATCCATTTACAATTAATCCGACAGCTTCTTCTTGGCTTAAACCTCTTTGTTGACAATAATGTAACTGTTCTTCACTTATTTTTGAAGTTGTTGCCTCATGAGCAATATTTGAATCAAAATTTTTATTTTTAATATAAGGAACTGTATGCGCTCCACACTTATTGCCCATTAATAATGAGTCACATTGAGTATAATTATTTGAATTAGAGGCTTTAGAAGAAATATCCACTAGACCTCTGTAGGTCATATCTGAAAATCCTGCACTTATTCCTTTAGAAATAATTTTACTCTTAGTGTTTTTTCCTAAATGGATCATTTTTGTGCCAGTGTCAGCTTTTTTTAGATTCTTTTTTGCATTGAACAGTTTTAATTTTGCCAGTGTCAGCTTTTTGATGATTATTTGTTATTGCGATGGAGTAAAACTCTCCAACAGAATTATCTCCTTTTAAAATACAGCTAGGATACTTCCAAGTGATGGCGGATCCTGTCTCTACTTGTGTCCATGAAATTTTTGAATTTTTACCTTTGCATAACCCACGTTTAGTAACAAAATTATATATTCCACCTTTTCCATCTTTATCTCCAGGATACCAATTTTGTACAGTGGAGTATTTTATCTCAGCATCATCTAGCGCAATCAATTCTACATTGGCAGCATGTAATTGATTTTCATCTCTCATGGGAGCGGTGCAACCTTCTAAATAACTTACATAACTTCCTTTATCGGCGATAATTAAAGTTCTTTCAAATTGACCTGTATTAGAAGCATTTATTCTAAAGTAAGTTGATAATTCCATTGGGCATCTTACACCTTCTGGTATGTAAGCAAATGAACCGTCAGTAAAAACTGCAGAATTAAGTGTTGCAAAAAAATGATCTGTTATTGGTATTACGGATCCTAAATATTTCTTAACCAACTCAGGGTGATTTCGAATAGCTTCTGATATAGGGCAAAAAATTATTCCAAGCTTGGATAGTTCTTCCCTAAAAGTTGTGGCGACTGAAACTGAGTCAAATACAGCATCTACAGCTATACCATTTAGTCTTGCTTGTTCTTGAAGAGGAATACCAAGTTTTTTATAAGTTTCTAAAAGTTTTGGATCAAGTTCATCTAAACTTTTAGGCTTATCATCCATACTTTTTGGTGCTGAATAATAATATAAATCTTGATAATCAATTTTTGGGTATTTTGGTTTTTGCCAATCTGGTTCTTTTAATTGTTTAAATCTTTCAAATGCTTTTAATCTAAAATCAAGCATCCACTTAGGTTCCTTTTTGATGTTTGAAATAAATTTAATCACTTCTTCATTTAAACCTTTTGGAGCTCTAGTGCTTTCAATGTCAGTTGAAAAGCCATATTTATAATCTTTTAAATTATCAATTTCTTTTTGCCTACTATCCATTTATATTCTTCGTTCCATATTATCTTTTAATAAATCTTCTAAACTTTTTTTTTCAAAAAAACTATTGATATGAGTTTCTAATTCATCCCAAAGGTTGTGAGTTACACATTTTGTAGCTTTACCATTGCAGCTTTTTTTAGATTCTTTTTTGCATTGAACAGTTTTAATTTTCTCATCGACGGCATGAAAAATATTTGTAAGTTTAATTTCATTTGGCTTTTTTGATAAAATGTATCCTCCATGAGTTCCCCTAATACTTTTAACGATTTCGTTTTTCTTTAATTTAGAAAAAATTTGCTCCAAATAATCTAATGAAATTCCTTGTCTTAAAGATATATCTCTAAGAGATACAGGATTGATGCTATCAAACCTTGCTAAATCTACTAATGCCATTACAGCATATCTGCCTTTTGATGTTAATTTCATATTACCCTTTGATTTCAAGTGTTTTTATACATACCTGACTAAATTGGTCAAGTATAGAATGTGATAAAAAAACTAACATATTGTCGCTCACTTATGATAAACGTAATTTTTTTTTGAGAATAATAATCAATAGCATTTATGGATAATAAAATTTTAGAGATTTTCATACCTGGTCCTGCCGGAAGACTTGAGGCAAAATATTATAAAAGTAAAAAAAATACCTCACCTATTGCTTTAGTTTTACAGCCCCACCCTCAATACGGTGGAACAATGAATAATAAAGTGGTTGTTGAAACTTTTAATACATTTATGGAAAATGATTTTTCAGTTTGCAGAGTAAATTTTAGAGGTGTCGGTAAAAGTGATGGTGAGTTTGACAATGGCCAAGGTGAACTAGCAGATGCAGCTGCAGCATTAGATTGGTTGGAACGAGAAAATTTTGACAATTCACAATGTTGGGTATCAGGCTTTTCTTTTGGTTCATTGATTGCAATGCAATTATTAATGCGCAGACCTGAAATAAACAGATTTATAGTAATCTCACCACAGCCAAATGCTTATGATTTTTCATTTTTATCACCTTGCCCAACCTCAGGCATGATGATTTATGGAAAAAAAGATGAATTAGTTCCTTTAGAATATATATCAGACTTAGATAAAAGATTAAGTGCACAAAAAGGAATTACAGTAGACTTTCAATCTGTTCCAGATGCAAATCATTTTTTTTCAAAAAGTGAATATCAATTAGTTAAATACTTAGACAAGTATATTAAAAAAGAAACAGCACTCTATTAAAAATTTTTTATAATTACCCCAGCTGAACAGGGTTTTGTACACCTTGTGGTATTTGGGAATGATATAGGTAAATTTAGATAACATCTTATGGCAAGATACGCGAATGCTTGTGACTCAACAAAATCTCCACTTATCTTAAATTCATCTATATTCTTTATAGTTAATTCTTTGTTATTCATCATTTTTTCAATTTTGTTAATTAAAGTTTTATTTTTTCGCCCGCCACCACACATAATAAAATTTTTATTTTCTATATTATTTATTTGATCAACTTTCTTTAAACCTTCAGAAATCAAATATGCAGTAAATTCTGTCAGAGTTGCACAACCATCCTCTAGACTCAATCCTT
>CAJQSU010000020.1 GCA_905616435.1 uncultured Candidatus Pelagibacter sp.
ATCAGGAATAAACATTATTTTTTTAATTACCTCATGTTCGATTTTGTCTATAGCACTTTATTATTCAATAAGGTTTGTTCCTAAATTTGAATATATCAAAGATAGAATACTATCTTTTTTTAACGCGGAGACAGGCACACACAATGGTCAATCAGAAAAAGCGATCGACTCAATCACAAGTGGAGGTTTTTTTGGCAAAGGAATAGGGGAAGGAACCTTGAAAAATAGAGTGCCCGAAGCTCATACAGATTATATCATATCAGTTATTTCAGAGGAATTTGGAGTTATAGCCATAATATTAATTTTATTATTGTTTTTAATATTTATCTATTCAGTTTTTAAAAAAGTTTATTTAGAAAATGAAGAAAGAATAAAATTAATTTTAGTAGGCTGTGTAAGTCTTATTTTAGTGCAAGCAACAATACACATAGGAGTTAATATAAGATTATTGCCAACAACAGGAATGACACTTCCCTTTATTAGTTATGGTGGCTCTTCAATTATTAGCGTCTCAATATTATCAGGAATAATCTTAAATTTAACAAAAAGAAGAGTTTAATAAAAAAAATGAAAAAAATATTGATTACAACTGGAGGAACGGGAGGACACATAATTCCCGCACAAATAATTGAAGAACATTTAAGAGACAGTTATGAAATATGCTACTCTACCGATTTAAGAGGTCTTAAGTATTTATCATCAAGTAATAAAAAAATTATAATTATTGATACACCGAAATTGAACTTAAATTTTTATATTCCACTTAAATTAATAAAGTTAATTTATTTGATATTACAGTCCATATTTTATTTAAAAAAGGAAAAAATTAAAAAAGTAATTTCTATAGGTGGATATATGTCGTTACCAGTAGTTATTGGTGCTAAAATTTTAAGATTAAAAATTTTTTTATTAGAGCCCAATTTAGTGTTGGGTCGAAGTAATAGATTTTTTTTAAATTTTTCAAAAAAAATAATTTGTTATTCAGACAAGTTATTTAACTTTCCACAAAAATATAAACATAAGATAGAATTAATTAACCCACTAGTTTCTCAAGTTTTCTATGAAGTGAAAAAAAGCATCAAAATTAATAAGAAATTTTGTTTTTTGGTATCAGGCGGTAGCCAGGGAGCAAAAATTTTTGATGAATTAATCAAAGATGTTATGGCTCATGTTTCTAAAGATTATTCAATAAAAGTAATTCAACAAACCAGTATAGAAAATATAAAATACATAAAAAACTTTTATGATTCTAAAAATATTGAAAATGAAATATTTAATTTTGAAAAAAGATTCATTGATCTGATTAATAAATCTGATCTATGTATTACCAGGGGTGGAGCTACATCACTAGCAGAAATTTCAATTTTGAATAAACCTTTTATTGTTATACCTTTACCAACTGCTAAAGATGATCATCAAATGAAAAATGCAAAATTTTATGAAGAAATTGGATGTTGTTGGATTTTAGATCAAAAAACTTTAGACAAAGAAAAGCTACTAAATACCTTGCTGAATTTATTAAAAGATAATTCTGATTTAATAGTTAAAAAATCAAATTTAGTAAAATTAAATTATAAAAATTCATGGAATGATGTTAATCAAAAACTAAAAAATATAGTTAATGAAGATTAAACTAGCAAAAAAAGAAATTATTCACTTTATTGGCATTGGCGGGATAGGCATGAGCGGTCTTTCCCTCATAATGAAAGGTCAAGGATTTAAGGTACAAGGAAGCGATATTTTGAATAACAAAAATATAGAGAGATTAAAAAAAGAAAAAATTAAAATTTTCTTAAATCAGTCAAAAAAAAATTTAAAAAATGCGACTATTGTGGTTATTTCATCTGCTATTAAGAATAATAATCCAGAATTGACTGAAGCAAAAAGAAAAAAAATTCCAATAATTAAAAGAGGCAAAATGTTAGCTAGTATTGTCTCTTTAATGAAAAATATTGTAGTTGTGGGATCGCATGGAAAAACAACAACAACCTCTTTGATAGCAGCTATTTTTCAAGAAACAAAAATTGATCCAACTATTATTAACGGAGGAGTAATAAATTCAATAAATAATACTGCTAAACTTGGAAAAAGTGATTGGTCTATTTTAGAAGCTGACGAGTCTGATGGAAGTTTTGTTCATATTAGCCCCACATACTCGATAATTACCAATATCGACCGAGAACATATGGATTTCTACAAATCAATGAATGATTTAAAAAACTACTTTATAGAGTTCATCAATAAAGTTCCTTCATTTGGTAAATCATTTATTTGTGTGGATGATAAAATTAATAATGAAATAATTAAAAAAATTAAAAACAAAAATTTCTATACTTATGGTGAAAAAAATAATTCAAACTTTAAGATAAAAAATATAAAGCAGCATGAAACCTTTTCAGTGTTTGATGTTGATGTAAGCTTGCCTAATAAAAAAGTTTTAAATATTAAAAAATTAAAGATTCCACTACTTGGTGTACACAATATTAGAAATTCTGTTGGAGCCTTAGGCGTTGCCTTATCTGTGGGTATTCCCATTCAAAAAATTAAAAAAGGATTAATGAATTTTAAGGGGGTTCAAAGAAGATTTAATAAAATATTCACATACAACAATATTGATTTTTATGATGATTACGCTCATCATCCAACTGAAATTAAAGTTGTGCTACAAGGAGTTAAAAAAGTTTTTAATAAATATGATAAAGTATGTATTTTTCAACCCCATAGAATTTCAAGACTTAAAGATTTAAAAAAAGAATTTACCTATGCCTTTAAAGATGCTGATACAGTTATTTTATGTCCAATTTATACAGCTGGGGAAAAAATTAAGTTAGGATTTGATTATGAAGATTTTGCAAAGAAAATTATAAAAAACTCTGGTGTTAAATTATTTATGGTTGAAAATAATAATCAATTAGCAAAATATTTAAAACAAAATATGTTTGGTAAAAAAATAGTTGTAGGAATGGGTGCTGGGTCAATTTCCAGCTGGATAAAAGAGCTACCAAAATTAATGTAATGAAAATTAATGAATTAAAAGAATTACTTAAAAAGTTTGAATCAAATGTTATTTATAATGCTGATTTAAAAAAAAAAAATTGGTTTAATATTGGGGGTAAAACAAAAGTTTTTTTTAAAGCTAATGAATTAAAAGATTTAGTGGAGTTTTTAAAAATATTAGGCAACAGAGAAAAAATTCATATAATTGGAGCAGGTTCAAACACATTAATTACAGACGAAGTTTATGAGGGTGTAATAATTAAACTTGGAAAAAATTTTAATAGACTATCTGTCTTAAATTCAAATATAATTATTTCAGGAGCGGCCGTTTTAGATAAAAAATTAGCAGATTTTGCAGCTGAGAATGACTTAAGTGGATTTGAATTTCTAGCTTGTATTCCCGGGACCATTGGTGGGGGGCTTAAAATGAATGCTGGTTGTTTTGGAAGAGAGATAAAAGATATTTTAATTTCAATACAAGCAGTAGATAAAATTGGAAATATATTAACCATTCAAGCGAAAGAAATTAATTTTAACTATAGAAATAATGATTTGTCAGAAGATTTAATATTTTTAAGCGCTTCATTCAAAGGTGAAAAACAATATAAAAAAAAGATAATTGAAACAATGTCAATATTAAAAGTTAAAAAGGATAATAACCAACCAACTAGAATTAAAACTAGTGGTAGTACATTTAAAAATCCAACCAAAGAAACCACAAAAAAGGCCTGGGAATTAATCAAAGAGTCTGTACCAGCCGATACTCAATTTGGAGATGCTTGTATTTCAGACAAACATTCAAATTTCTTTGTAAATAAAGGAAATGCATCATTCACTGATATGAAAAAGTTAATTAATTTTGTTGAAAAAAGTGTATTCAAGAAAACAGGTATCAATATAGAAAAAGAAATAAAAATTTTAGAAAATTGAAAAATAAAATTTTAATAATTTCAGGTGGCGTTTCAAAGGAGCGTGAAATAAGCCTTCAAACTGGCAGTCAAGTTGCTAAAGAATTAAAAAAAAATGGATACATAATAAAATTTTACCATCCTTCATCTTTATTTTACCACCAACTATTGTTGAAACAGGTGTGCCTTTAAATTTAAATCCGTCAAATGGAGACCAACCACATTTACTTTCAATATTTTCATTTTTGATTTCAATTGTTTTATTCATGTCTACAATTGTAAAATCGGCATCAAATCCTTCTTTAATAAATCCTTTGTTTTTAATTCCAAAAATATTTATTGGGTTTTCGCATATTAGATTCATCAATTGGTTGAGGGATAACTTTCCATTATTTACATGATTAAGCATAACTGGTAGTAGAGTTTGGACTCCGGGCATACCAGATGGTGAGTTTGGATATTTTTTTTCTTTATCTTCTTTTAGATGTGGGGCGTGATCAGAGCCAATTGTATCATTTAAATTATTTTTAACTCCATACCATAATCGATCATAATGAGATTTATCTCTTAAAGGTGGATTCATTTGGGCATAAGTTCCAAGTTTATCGTAGCAATCTGGAGCGTAGATCGTTAAATGCTGTGGAGTTATCTCAAAAGTAATATTTCCTTTGTGTTGGGATAAAAAATCAATTTCGTCTTTTGTTGTTACATGAAGAATATGAGCTTTCTTATTATATCGCTCAGCAATTCTAACTATTCTTCTAGTGGAAGAGATTGCACATTCTACACTTCTCCAGATTGGATGCGAGTGAACATCTCCATCTTTAATTAATTTTTTATTAAGGTTTAAAATAGCCTCATCTTCAGAGTGTACTGCAACCACTTTTGAACTATTTTGAAATACTTTTTCGATATCAGCTTCGTGTTGTACTAATAAGTTTCCAGTAGATGAGCCTGCAAAAAGTTTAATCCCACAACACCCTTTTAAATCTTTTAAATCTTTTAAATCTTTTGCGTTATCTGGTGTTGCACCAAAATAAAAAGCATAATTGCAATACATTCTATTTTTAGCAAGATCCAATTTTTTCTGAAACTCTACTTTATTTGCTGTCGGTGGGTTTGTGTTGGGCATTTCAAACACACTGGTAATTCCTCCAGCAATTGCAGCTCTACTTCCAGAATGAAGATCTTCTGTATCTGTTGAACCTGGCTCTCTAAAATGAGTTTGAGTGTCTATACATCCTGGTAAAACAGTTTGACCTTCTGCGTTTAATGTTTCTTTAGCTTCCTCAGAAATTTGACCAATTTGGTGAATTTTACCGTCTTTAATTGCAACATTCACATCTTTTAATTCACCATCAATGTAACATTGTCCATTTTTAATTATAAGATCTAACATTTATAGAAAAAGTAATTATATTAAAAATGATGATCAATCAAATATGAATATTAAAGATGTATATATTTTAGATGATAGGGCTATCCTTTACCTTAATGGTGAGGATACAAAAGATTTCCTACAAAATCTAATTAGTAACGACATCAATAAAATAAATGAAAAAAAGAGCTGCTTTACATCATTATTATCTCCTCAAGGTAAATTTTTGTATGAGTTTATTATAATCAAACATAAATCTGGTTATATAATTGATTGTGAAAAATCTCAGGCAGATGGCTTATTCAAACAACTAGATATTTATAAATTAAGATCAAAAGTTGAAATTCTTAACCTCAGCAATGAATTTGTGGTTGCAGCATTCAGTCTTGAAAAATTTCTAACTTTTGAAGAAGCTCTAGATACTCCTGGCTTTACTTTAAGATATAGAGAAGATCCAATTTTTTTAGATCCTCGAAATAAACATTTGGGTGCTAGATTGATTATTAATTTGGAAAAACTTTATTTAACATTAAAAAAACTTGATTTACATGCCTCAAATCCAAAAGGTTATTATTTGTTTAGTCATAAACTTGGAATAGTTCCAAAAGATTTTAACAAACTACAAAATAAATTATTTGGAATTGAATGTAATTATGAAGAGCTTAATGGAATTGATTTTAAAAAAGGTTGTTATGTTGGGCAGGAAAACACTGCAAGAATAAAGTTGAAGAACAAACTTTCTAAAAGGTTATTACCCATATATTTAATAAAGGGAAAAAAATTAACTGAAGGTGAGAGTATTTATTACAAGGAAAATGAAATTGGAAAAGTTTTAATAAATAATGATTATCCTTTTGCTTTAATCAAATACTTAGATGAAAATTTTGATGAAAAGTTTGATTTTAATACAAAATATGCCTCAATTAATATTAAAATACCTGATTGGATTAAGATTTAATCAAATATTTTGGTGCGGCCGGAGAGACTCGAACTCTCATGGAATAGGTCCACACGGCCCTCAACCGTGCCTGTCTACCAATTTCAGCACGACCGCAATGTGTGTCATAATAAATGAATGACAATTATCATTCAAATTGGTAAAAAACTTTATGGAATTTACACGAGAAGTACAAAAAGCAACAGATCCTATTTATCAAAAAATTTCTAGGGTAATGCCAGAAATAGAGTGGTCAGTGCACGCTCCTTATATTCATGAAATTAACAAACTTAAAAAAGAAAAGAATGCAGTGATACTTGCTCACAATTATCAAACACCAGAAATCTATCATGGTGTAGCTGACTTTGCAGCTGACTCTCTTGCTCTGGCTATTGAAGCGTCAAAAACATCTGCAGATATAATTTTAATGGCCGGGGTTCATTTTATGGCTGAAACAGCAAAACTTATGAGTCCTAATAAAAAAGTTATTTTACCTGATATGGATGCAGGTTGTTCGTTGTCATCATCAATTACAGGAAAAGATGTAAGATTATTAAAAGAAAAATACCCTGGTGTACCTGTGGTGTCATATGTAAATACATCAGCAGAAGTAAAAGCTGAAACTGATATTTGCTGTACATCAGCTAATGCAGTAAAAATTGTAAAATCACTAGGAGTTAAGAAGGTAATTTTTTTACCTGATGATTACCTTGCAAAATATGTTGCTACACAAACAGATGTTGAAATTATATCTTGGAAGGGTATTTGCATTGTGCATGATCAATTTAGTGAAAAAGAAATTAATGATATTAGAAAAAATAACCCTGGAATTAAAATCATTGCTCATCCAGAATGTCCACCAGATGTAATAAAAGCAAGTGACTTTGCTGGCTCTACTTCTGGGATGATAAAGTACGTTCAAGATAATCAGCCAAAGAAAGTAATGATGGTCACTGAGTGCTCTATGAGTGATAATATTCAAGTAGAAAATCCAAATGTAGATTTTATTAAAACATGTAATATGTGTCCTTACATGAAAAAAATTACTCTTCCAAAAATATTAGATTGTCTTAAAAATGAAACAGGTGAAATAATTATGGATAAGGAAACAATTGATAAAGCCAGAATATCAGTTGAAAGAATGACAGCCATTGGCAGATAAATAAGTGTCAAAAATAAAACTAAACAAAGATTTCATTCGTAATATAACAAAGCAAGCCTTAAATGAAGATCTCTACCCTTCTGGAGATATAACTTCAAGTTTAGTTAAAAATCATAAAGTTATAAAATTTAAACTTTTATCAAATCAAAATGCAATTATTGGTGGTTTGTTATTTGCAAAACATGCCTTTGATTTAGTTGATAATAAAATTAAATTCGTAATTAAAAAAAAAGATGGCTCACAAGTAAAAAAAGGCTCATTAATTGCAACAATTGAAGGTAAAGCAAAAAATATACTCAAAGCTGAGAGAGTTGCTCTAAATTTTTTATCTCACATCTCAGGTATAGCTACTAAAACTAATGAATTTGTAAAACTAGTGGGAAAAAAAACTAAGATTTGCTGTACAAGGAAAACAATTCCAAATTTAAGAGTTTTACAAAAATATGCAGTTAAATTGGGGGGTGGAACTAATCATCGATTTAATTTAAGTGATGAATATTTGATTAAAGATAATCACATTGCGTCATCTGATTTAAAAACTTTAGTTTTAAGAGCCATAAAGAATAAAAAAGGTAAAAAAATCACTGTTGAAGTTGATAACTTAAAACAACTAAAATCTATTATGGGTTTAAAATTTAATACTGTTTTGTTTGATAATATGAATATTAAAGATTTAAAAGCAGGTGTTAGGATTGCTAAAAAGTATTATGAAACAGAAGCATCAGGTAATATCAGTTTAAAAACAGTTAAAGCAGTTGCTACAACTGGGGTAAATAGAATTTCTGTTGGAAGTATTACACATAGTTTTATAGCTGTCGATTTAAAACTAGAAGTCTAAGATGTAAATTTTGATAGATCGGGTTTAAAATAATTGGGCCCCTTCATTACTTTTCCAACTTCATTGTAAATTGGCTCTCCATTTTCACCTAATTTACTCATATTAGAATTTTGAACTTCATCAAAGCATTTATCCAAATCAATTCCAAACGCATGACCAGCACCATAAGTGACATATAAAATATCTGTTAACGCATCAGCTACTTCCTGTAAGTCTTTATTATCCATTGCCTCTTTTAGTTCATCTAGCTCTTCTCTAATTAGATCAATTCTTAATTTATTGATTTTATCTGTACTAAATGATGGTCTATTTTTGACTTCTTGACCGAAAGTTTTCATAAAAGTTCTAACTTTATTAAAATTTGACATTTTGCTCCTGTAAGTTTTTAAAAAATTAATGTATGTTTAAAATTATCTATTATTTATTATTTAAATATTAATCAATGAAATTAAGAAAAGAATTTGACAGTATAGGAAGTGTTAATGTCCCTAATGACAAATATTGGGGAGCATCTACTCAAAGATCAAAAAAATTTTTTAATATTGGTAAAATTTTAGTAAATATTTCAATCATTAAATCTATAGCAGTAATAAAGAGATCGGCAGCAATAGTTCATTCAAAAGATAAATTAATAGATAATAAAATTTCAAAGGCAATTATTAAAGCTTCAGATGAAGTTATTAATGGAAAGCTTGATGATAATTTTACTCTAAAAGTCTGGCAAACAGGTTCTGGAACGCAAACTAATATGAATGTTAATGAGGTGATTGCTAATAGGGCGATTGAAGTTCTGGGTGGTAAAAAAGGAACAAAAAAACCTGTTCATCCTAATGATCATGTAAATAAATCTCAATCTACAAATGATGTATTTCCTTCAGCAATGCATATCTCCGTTGCTACTGAAACTTTAAAAAAGCTTTTGCCAAATTTAAGAATTTTAGAAAAAGAATTAAAAAAAAAATCAACTCAGTTTAAAGATATAATTAAAATTGGAAGAACACACTTGCAAGATGCTACTCCCTTATCATTGGGTCAAGAATTTTCAGGCTACTATACTCAGCTTAAAAAATCAATTAATCGAATTGAATTAGCATTAAAAGAAATACTTTATTTAGCCCAAGGCGGAACTGCGGTTGGTACTGGAATTAATTCTAAAAAAAATTTTGATAAAAAAATTGTTAATGAAATTAAAAAATTTACAAAAATCCCTTTTAAACCAGCGGAAAATAAATTTGCAGAACTAGCAGCGCACGATGCTATTGTAAATTTTTCTGGCACACTAAACACGTGTGCTGTTACTTTAATGAAAATTTCAAATGATATTAGATTTTTAGGATCTGGGCCAAGAGCTGGTTACGGTGAATTGATTTTACCTGAAAATGAACCCGGATCATCTATTATGCCTGGGAAGGTGAACCCGACTCAATGTGAAGCTGTAACCATGGTATGTGCACAAGTTATCGGTAATCATAGTGGAATTACGATTGCTGGTAGTCATGGGCACTTCGAACTTAACGTTTTTAAACCAATGATGGCGCATAATATCCTTCAATCAATTGATCTCATTGCTGATAGTACAAAAAATTTTGCTCTATATTGTGTAAAGGGAATTAAAGCAGACAAGAAAAAAATTCAAAATCATCTAGATAATTCATTAATGCTAGTAACAGCTCTAGCACCTCACATAGGCTACGATAATGCAGCAAAAATTGCGAAGACGGCTTTAAAAAATGGAACTACACTTAAAACTGAAACTCTCAAAACAGGATTAGTTAATGAAAAAGACTACCATAAAATTGTTAATCCAAAGAAAATGATTTATCCAAATTAAAAATTTCTAAAAAAACCTTGTATTGAATTTCTAAGTATAACCTTATTAAAAATATTCTCTTTTTTAGAATTTAGATTACTTAAAAATTTTTCTAAATTTCGATTAGAATTTCCATCCACTTTTAAATTATCTATTTCGATAAACTCATCATCAAGATTAAATAAAAAACCAAAATTAATTTTTTTTATCCTTTTTCTATCTTTCCTGTTTATTTGATAGTGAGAATAAAAATTATCCACATCAGCAAAATCTAAAATAACATTACCTGCAAATTTTAACTTGTTATTATCAACAATCAATTGGGTATTATTTAAATTGATAATAACGGAGTCTTTAAAATTTGTTCTTAAATTTTGTACAATTATATCTCCTTCCTCAAGAAGAATAGTAGATTTGATTTCATTAAGGAAATTTACACCTTTAAATTCATTTGTATTAATATTAATTTTTCCATTAAAATTTTTATTATTAAGAACTTCTGATTTTAAAATATTTACTAATATTGAATTATCTTTAAAAATTTTTTTTAAATCAATTTGATTAAGCTTTGAATATAAAGAAAGAAAAAATGGCTTAATATTAATATTACCAGTAAATTCATTATCATTTGTATTAAAGTCTAAAGAACTATCTTTTAAACTATAATTAATTTTTCTTTCCTTATTGATTATAGTTAAATCTAATTTACCATCTAATTTTTCATCATCATAATTTGAATTATTTTTAATGTTTAATCTTAGTGGATGTGAATTTACTTTAATAAAAAATTTTTTTTCAATAATATTGTGTTCTACCTCTAAACTAATAGGAATATTAAATATATCTAATTTAGAACTAAGTTTTTTTAAAAAATCATCCTCATATAAGTAATTAAGTTTTTTTAAATTGGCGAAAAAAATAACTTCATCATTTTTATCTAAATAAAAAAATTTGTTACTTAAAAAATTTATTTCTTGATTGCTTTTATTGGTTCCTAAAAGAGAGGTAAAAAAATTAAAACTTAAGCTATTAATTTTAAAATCTGTTTTTTTAAAAACCAAATCCTTTATCTCAAGACTATCTGATAAAAAAAAATTTTTTATTGAAATAAATATTTTTATATTTTTTGATTTGGCAACGTCAATAGATTTATAACTAATGATTGTGCTTTTAGAATAAAAATGTGGTTTTGGAAACAGGCCATATTTCAAAGATTGATCAAATTTAACTTTTAAATTGTATTGATCATATATTTGATTTTCTAACTCAGCTTTAATCTTATCTTTATCATAAAATGATGGAATTAAAAAATAGCTAGTTATAGTAATAACTATTGTTGCTGCAATAAAAAATATTCTTTTATCAACGGTCTTTAACGTTTTTGAAAATTTTTTTTTATAAGAAATATTCTCTTTAAAAAAGTTAAAAAAACTTTCTATTCTGTTGGTTATTGATAATACTGATTTATTAATTTTTTTAATAAATAAATTTTTTTTTAACATTAAACAATGCTTATAAGTAAATAATTAAAATGGTAAACTTAGAATATCTAAAAAACCTAAATGAGGCTCAAACACAGGCTGTAACTCATTTAGAGGGGCCTTTATTGATTGTTGCTGGGGCTGGTTCAGGAAAAACTAAGGTCTTAACAAGTAGAATTGCACATATAATTGCAGAAAAAAAAGCATATCCTAACCAAATATTATCAGTAACCTTTACTAATAAAGCCGCAAAAGAAATGCAATCAAGGGTGAGTAAAATTCTTGGCGCAAGTGCTACAGGTCTATCGTGGCTAGGTACTTTCCACTCAATATGTGCAAAGCTACTCAGAAAACATGCGACAGCAGTAAATTTGAATTCTAATTTTACAATTATAGATACAGATGATCAAATAAGATTAATTAAGAATATTTGTAAAGCAGAAAATATAGACGTTAAACAACTTGCACCAAGGTATGTTCTTGCAATTATAGATAAGTGGAAAAATAAAGGACAGTATCCAAGTGAAGTAATTATTAATAACAAAGATATTTATGAAAAAACCATCCTACCAGTCTACAGAATTTATCAACAAAAACTTACTGATTTAAATGCTTGTGACTTTGGTGATTTGATTTTGCATGTCGTAAAAATTTTAGAAAAAAATGATGATATTAGAGAAATATATTCAAGAAACTTTAAATATATTTTAGTTGATGAGTATCAAGACACTAATTATATTCAAAGTCGATGGCTAAACTTGCTAGCGCAAAAAAATAAAAATCTTTGCTGTGTTGGTGATGATGATCAGTCTATTTATAGTTGGCGTGGAGCTGAAATCAAAAATTTCTTAGAATTTGATCAGATCTATGAAAATACAAGAGTCATTAGATTAGAACAAAACTATAGGTCAACACAAAACATTTTATCGGTTGCATCTCAATTAATTTCTAATAACCAAAATAGAGTAGGTAAAACTTTAAAAGCTACTATGGAAGAAGGGGAATTAATAAAACTTAATTGTTATAAAAATGGAAAAGATGAGGCAATTGGTGTTTCGGACGAAATAGAAAAGGTTAACAAAAAATACCCATTAAATAATGTTGCCATACTTGTAAGGGCGATTTTTCAAACTAGAGAATTTGAAGAGAGATTTTTAAAAATTGGTCTACCATATAGAATTTTAGGGGGCACAAAATTTTATGAAAGAGCTGAAATTAAAGATTGTGTTGCTTATTTAAGAATAGTTTATCAATCCAGAGATGACCTAGCTTTTGAAAGAATAGTTAACAATCCAAAACGCTCTATTGGAGATAACACACTAAAATTGATACATGAATTTTCTAAAAAAGAATCTGTTAGTTTGGAGGTTTCTTCAAGAAGGATGATAGAAGAAAATTTAATAAAACCAAAAACAAAACTAGGATTATCTATTTTTTTAAATTCTCTTTCCAAATGGAGAAATGATATAATTAACAAAAAAATTAATCATGTTAAGTTATTACAAGTAATCTTGGATGAGTCTGGTTACTCTGCAATGCTAAAAAATAAAAAAGATATTGACAATGAAAACAGGCTTGAAAATATAAAAGAATTATTAAGTGCGATGAAAGAATTTGATAACATTGAAAACTTTTTAGAACATGTTTCTTTAGCAACATCAATTGACCAAGATTGGGATGGGCAAAAAGTGAATATGATGACAATGCATGGGTCTAAAGGTCTAGAGTTTGATGTTGTATTTTTACCTGGTTGGGAAGAAGGACTTTTTCCGCATCAAAAATCAATTGAAGAGAAGGGTCAAAATGGCCTAGAGGAAGAGAGAAGATTGGCTTATGTTGCAATCACACGAGCAAAAAAAGAAGCTGTAATTTCCTTTTCAATGAACAGATTTTACCAAGGAGACTGGATTGATAGTATGGTGTCTAGATTTATTGATGAACTACCAAACGACTATTTAGAAAAGAATTCATTTTTTGAAGAGGATAAAAATGAAATAGAAGATTTTGAGTTTAATCAAGACTTTGAGACCAATGATCGCGATAATGTTAGAAGTCCTGGTTGGATCAGATACCAGAAAAGAATTAAATGAAAGATCTTATAAAAAACCTAAAAACGCAATTTTCTAAATATGATATTGATGGATATATTATTCCAAAAAATGATGAATTTTTTTCGGAATATTCTAACAAAGATCGACTAAAAGCATTATCAAATTTTACAGGATCTGCTGGATATGCAGTAGTTTTAAAAAATATAAATTATTTATTTGTAGATACCAGATACACAATTCAGGCTAAAATTGAGAGCGGTAATAAGTTTAAAATATTGGATTATGAAAAAATTTTTAATTGCAAAGTTTTTAAAAATTTAGTTATTGGCCTTGACCCCACTTTATTTACAAGTCATCAAATTAAAAAGTTTTTTACAAATAACAAAATAAAACTAATAAAGGAAAATTTAATTGATAATGTCGTTAAATTAAAAAATAAAAATACCAAACCTTATTACTCACTAGATAAAAAAATTGTTGGAGAGGATTACAAAAATAAGATTAAAAAGATAGTCGGATTTTTAAATAAAAATAATTTAGATCATATTTTTATAACTGCACCAGAAAATGTAGCGTGGATATTGAATATAAGAGGTTATGATAATCCTACCAGTCCAATTCCAAATTCAAATTTATTGATTAGTAAAAATAACAAGAAATATCTTATTGCACAAAAAATTAAGTTAAAAAAATTGATAAAAGAAAAAAAAATTAAGAATAATGAATTAATAGAACCAAAAAATGTTGAGCTCTTGCTTAATAATCTAAATGGTAAAAAGATATCAATAGATAGCAAAACCTGTTCTATAAATTATGAACAAATATTAAGTAAAAAATTTAATTTAATAAAAAAAGATGATCCTATATATGCATTAAAATCTGTAAAAAATAAAACTGAAATAAAAAATATGATTAAAGCCCATGTTAGTGATGGTGTGGCTCTAACAAAATTCATTTATTGGATCAAAGAAGTTAACAAAAAAAAGATAACTGAAGTTGATGCACAAAATAAATTAGAAAAGTTTAGGAAAAAAAATAAAGATTATTTGTTTCCAAGTTTTGATACAATCGCCGGTTCAGGAAAAAATGCTGCAATAGTTCATTACCGAGCCAATAATAAGAATACTAAAATAATTAAAAACAAAGATATTTTTTTATGCGACTCAGGTGGGCAATACAAATATGGGACTACAGACGTAACTAGAACACTTTGTTTTTCAAAACAAAGTCGCGATATTAAAAAAATTTTTACATATGTACTAAAAGGACATATTGCTGTTGCCAACACAAACTTAAATAAAATCAATATTGGTAAAAAGATAGATATCAACGCAAGAAAATTCTTAAAAAAAGATGGTTTAGATTATGGACATGGTACAGGTCATGGAGTTGGGTATTTTTTAAATGTCCATGAGGGCCCACAAGCGATTTCTAAATTTAATTCAGTTAAAATTAAAGAAGGTATGATTTTAAGTAATGAGCCAGGCTTTTATAAAAAAAATAACTTTGGTATCAGAATTGAAAATTTGGTTTATGTAAAAAAGGAAAGGAAAAAATTATTTTTTAAAAACCTTACATTGGCACCAATTGAAAAAGCTCTAATTGATTACAATTTTTTAACTAAACATGAGAAAGACTACCTTTTCAAATATCACATGGAAGTTTACACAAAACTTTGTCCTTTTTTAAAAAAAAAAGAAAAAAAATGGTTAGCTAGATTTATTTAATAATTTAAGCCATTCATTTTGATTGATAGCTTTAATATTTAATTGTTTTGCAGCTTCAACTTTTCTTTTAGTTGGTTTTTCTCCTACAATTAAATAATCTAATTTTTTTGAAACATTGCTGATGACAGAACCTGAGTTTTTTTCAATTAAAGATTTTGCCTCTGAACGACTCATATTTAAAAGTTTTCCAGTAAACATAAATGTTTTTTCTTTAAAGATACCTTTTTTGTTTAAAACTTTGACATCTTGAATTTTCAACAATCTACTAAGATCTTGCAGTATTGTAATATTAGTTTTGTTATTAAAAAAATTCTTTATTGATTTAATTTGAGTTTCTCCAATACCATCTAAATTTTCTAATTCATTAATTTTTTTTTCTTCTAGTAAATTTAAAAAATTTTTTATTGATTTCAAATTTTTAGATATTAGTTTTGCACCTTCGAAACCAGTGTGTCTTATTCCCAAAGAATAAATAAATCTTTCCAAAGAAATGTTTTTTTTTTGGTCAATAGAATATCTTAAGTTTCTAACTGATTGCTTTCCCCAACCTTCCAATGCTTCTATTTTATTATAATCAAGCCTGAAGATATCTTGTGGTAATTTGATTAACTTAAGATCCCAAAAATTTTCAACTATTTTTTTACCAAGACCATCAATATTAAGCGCTTCTTTTGAAACAAAATGTTTTATTTTTTCTATGGACACTTTTTCACATTCATAACCTTCACTTGAGCATCTTCTTATAGCGTCAGTTTTTTTTGTTGTTTTGTTAAACTCCTTAATCGTTACAGAACCACACGAAGGGCAATTTTCAGGAAAAATAAATTTTTTTGAATTGTTAGGTCTTTTTTTTAAATCAACTGATATGATATGCGGAATAACATCTCCCGCTCTCTCTACAACTACGGTGTCATAAATTCTTATATCTTTTCTATTAATCTCATCTTCATTATGTAGAGTAGCATTTGACACTATTACACCACCAATATTTATTGGTTTAATTTTTGCCACAGGTGTTAAGGCACCCGTTCTTCCAATTTGAACCTCAATATCTAATATTTCAGAAACTCCCTTAAATGCTGAAAATTTATGAGCAATTGCCCATCTAGGAGAATTTGTTATGTATCCAAGTCGTTTTTGTAATTTAAAATCATTTACTTTGTAAACAATTCCATCAATATCAAAGTCTAATTCACTCCTTTTACTTTCTATTTTTGAATAGTTTATAAGTAAATCGTCAATATTATTAAAAGTTTTATTAAGAGGATTGGTTTTAAAACCCCATTTTTTCAAATTGATCAAAAAATCTTCTTGAGAGCTAACATTTAGACCTTTTTCAAATCCAAAAGTGTAAGCTATAAATTTTAGTGGAATCTTTTTAGTTTCATTAGAATCTTTTTGTCTTAAAGAGCCTGATGCAGCATTTCTTGGGTTGCTAAAATTATTAGATATTTTTTTAAAATCCTTATTTTTAATAAAAACTTCTCCTCTAATGTCAATTTCTTCTGGGAAGTTTTTTTCATTAATAAATTTGGGAATATCATCAATTGTTTTTAAATTTTCAGTAATATCCTCCCCCTCTTCCCCATCACCTCTTGATAAACCATTTATAAATTTTCCTTTTTTATAAATTAATGATGCTGAAATGCCATCAATTTTAGGCTCAGCACTAAACTCAAGGATATTAGAATTATCTAAATCAAGATAATTCATTATTTTTTTGTGAAAATTTTCTAAATCTTCTTTTGTAAATGCATTGGATAGTGAAAGCATTGGCACTCTGTGCAATAATTTTTGAAAATTTTTAGATGGTTTGTATCCAACAGTTTGTGATGGTGAGCTTTTGTGATTTAAGAAATTATACTTTTTTTCTAATAATAATACCTCCTTTTTTAGATAATCATAATTGGAGTCACTTATCTCTGATACATTGTTATCATAATATTTTTTATTGTAATGATTAATTAATTTTATTTTTTTTTTATATTCTTTTTGGATTAATTCATTACTCATATTAATCAAAAAGTTTTTTAAATTTTTTTAAAACACCTTTCTTATCTTTTTTAATTTTTTGATTTAATTGTACTGAATAATTCTGATTAAAAACTTTATATGATTTTTTATACCACTCACTTGATAGGTAATTATAACCCAGAATATTTGCATATTTCTGAGACTCTTCAATTAAACCTAGTTTATAATTAATTTCTACCAATCTATGTAATGCTTCTTCTACAAAAATTGTCTGATCATATTCTTTTATAACAAATTTAAATCTATTTATTGCAGCTATCCACTTACTACTTTTTATATAATGTCTGCCTAAATACATCTCTTTTGATGCTAAAATATCTTGAATTAAATTGAGTTTAAAGTTTGCATCTATTGCAAAATCTGAATTAGGGTATTTTTCTACAATAAAATCAAATTTTTCTTTTGCTTTAAATAGTGGTCCTGAGTCTCTTTTTTCATCCTCAATACTCTCATAATGACACATGGCAATTAGATAATGAGCGTATGATAAATTTTTATCATTAGGATAAGTTTTTAGATATCTTTCTAAATTTAGCATTGCTTCAGTATAATAATTTTGCATGTAATATGAATATGAAGCCATCAAAGCTGATCTTGGTGCCCATATAGATTGGGGATACAAAAGTTCTGCCTCGAGAAATTTCTTTGCAGCAAAAAATGGATCACCCTCTGTCAACGCTTTGTATGCTGCATTGTAGGATGAAATCGTTTCAAGTTCTTGAGAGGTCTCTTTTATTAAAGAAGCTTCTTTTTCATTTTTAGCACATCCACTTAAAACAATAATTATTGTTAATAATATTAAATTAAATTTATACATAGAAACTAGACAAATTATAAAGATAATTAAATATTATGCTATAGATCTTAGTAAACTTCTATTAATTAATGTATGTGGTAAATTTCTTTCTTGTATTTCAATAATTGAAAAGTTTGAATTTTCACTAAAAATTTTTCTCAATAGCTGGTTAGTCAAATAGTGACCACCCTGAGAACATTTAACACTTCCAATAATTCTGTAACCGCTTGTAAATAAGTCTCCTATGCAATCTAGAATTTTATGATTTACAAATTCTTTGGAATTTCTCAAACCTTCTTTATTCAATATACTTTCTCCTTTGACAACAATTGCGTTATCTAAGCTGCCACCTTTTGCAAGACCAATTTTTTTAATTGCTTCTATATCCTCATATAAACAAAAAGTTCTTGAGTTAAGTATATCTTTTAATTCATCGTTATAAACATTGATCTTTTGTTTTTGATTACCAATAACTTCATTATTATACTTTAATTCAAACTCAATATCTAAACTTAGTTTCGATGGTTCAATTGATGCGTATCTTGTGCCATCTTTAAATTCAATTTTTTTATTAATCTTTATAATCTTAATTGGTTTATTACTAACCACAAAATCGGCGGTTAAAATTTTTTCAACAAATTCTTTGGCTGATCCATCTAAAATTGGCACTTCTTCGTTGTCAATTTCAATTATTGCATTATCAATCCCGATGCTAAATAAAGCACCCATTAAATGTTCAATCGTTGAAACATTGACACCAAAATCATTTGATATTGTTGTGTTAAGGGAGGTGCTACTAACATTCAAAAAACTTGGATAAACTAAATTATTATTTCTAAGATCCACTCTTTTAAAAACTATACCCGTATCTGGTTCTGAAGGATTAATGGAAAGATTAACAACTTTGCCGTTATGCAAACCAACACCTTTAAATTGAACGGAATTTTTTAACGTTTTTTGATTAAGTAAACTCACATCGTTAATTTACTATCCAGTGTTCAGATTATGAAAACAACAAATGTTACTAGAAAATACAAAAATTAATTAAAAAAATTAAAGAACTTTTCAAAAAAACCTTTATTTTTTGATGTTTTTTTAGCTATATAAACTTCATTAACGTTAAGTCCATTCAAGTTATCATTAGCCACTTTGACAATATTTTTACTTTCATGGTTATTAAAATTTTTTAGATATTCATGACATAAAATTTTGTTTATCGAAATCTGAAATTTAGAGAATATTTTTTTAAATTTTTCAACAATCTCATCTTCCAAACATATGAAATCAACTTGAATTACTAAATTTTCACTATCGATATTCTCTGGCAAAACTTTATATGTAACTCCATTAATAATATATCTATTAATTATCATATGAATAGTTGTGTATCCTGGTGAATATTTATTAAATTGATTTCTAATATCAATTAATGAATCTTTTATCTGACTATTATTAAAATTAATTTTCTTAAAATTACATTTTATAGAGGATCCTACTAAGAAAAAACTATCACTTTCAAAAATAATATATATTTTTTTAATAAAAATTTTTAAATCTTTTTCTATCTGAAAAATATTTTTTTCTAAAAAGCTTTCTACTAAGTAATAAATATTATCTATTGAATAATCTTGAATAAAAATTTCTTTTGTTAAAATTGATCCTTTTACTGAATCAAAAGCTATAAACAAAATTTTTTCCTTTTTAATAATTAAAAAATGACGATTTTGAGACATGTTATTAATTGATAACCATCATATCACTTTGTCGAAAATCTATAATTTTATTATCATTAAAATCATTTTCTTGGATAATTTTGAACATCAAATTTAATTTTTTTACGGTCAGATTAGAGGGCATTTTTAAAGTTAATCCACCTTTAGTTATCACATCCCATCTATTTGATTTAAAGTAATACAGGTTTTCCATATCATTGAATCTAAAATTTGAATTATCAATGATTTCTTTAAAATATAGAAAATTATTTACATCAATATTTCCAAAAATGTATGGCAAATCTGAAATAGTATCATTAACTTTAATCAAATTCCCATTTGCTCCAATCAAATAATCAATATTATTTTTTTTTGTAATAGCTAAAAATTTTGTTTTTTTAATTTCAATATTTAATGTGGATGGATAGTTCTTAAAAATTTTAATCTTTTCTATAATTTTATAAGAGTAAATTTTTTTTGTAATTTTTTTTTTATCAAGTAAAAAAATATTAATATTTTTTAAAATTCTTAAATCATCATGAATTTTACTTGTCTCAAGAATATTTAAACCATTTATATTGAATTCTTTAATTGTATAAAAATTACTTGATGGTTTATTATTAGTGATGGTTACAAGTGTAACAAAAATAAATAAGTAGATAATAATTTTTTTACTTATTCGTTGATGCATCATCTAATAATAATCTAATTAATTTAATAAAACTAATTCCTTTATGTAGGCAAATTTCTGGGACTAAAGAAAGTTTGGTCATACCTGGTTGTGTGTTGGTTTCTAGAAGGTAAAAATTATTTTTATAATATTTAAAATCAGATCTTGTTACCCCCTTGCACCCAAGCAATTTATGGACCTTTAAAGAAATATCCATCAATTCATTGAATTTTCTTTTTGTTATATCAACTGGTATAATATGTTTTGTTTGTGCTTTAGAGCTATACTTCGCCTCATAATCATAGAATTTTCTTTTGGGTTTTAACTCTATAGCTCCTAACTTTATATTCCCTAAAATAGCACCTTGTATTTCACGACCTGAAATGAACTCTTCAACTAAAATTTCTCTATAAATTTTGAGTTTTTTTAATCTATTTTTTAAGTTAGATTTGTTACAAATAAAAACATTTACACTTGATCCTTCATTAATTGGTTTAATAACAACTGGATAACCAAATTTTTTTATAATATTAGTATTTAATTCAGAATAAGGAGTGTCATAAGAATATTTTATATATTTTGGGGTTAATATTTTGTGTTTAATAAATATTTTTTTAGAAATTTCTTTATCCATGGCCTTGGCAGATGCGACAACACCTGAGTGTGTGTATGGAATGCCAATATTTTCCAAAATAGATTGAATATATCCATCTTCACCAAATTGACCATGCAATGCATTAAAAATAATATTAGGTTTAAACTTTTTAGTTAAACTAAATAAGTGATAATTTGGTTCACAAATTTTTATTATGTATCCATTTTTTTTTAATTCTTTAGCAACTTGACTGCCAGTTTGAAGGCTTATTTCACGCTCCTTTGAAACGCCACCTGAAATTATTAAAATTTTATTTTTCAATTTTCTAAAATTTTTATTTCTTTTTCTATATTGATACCTGTTTTCTTGAATACACTTTTTTCAACAAAATTAATTAACTTTTTCATATCAGTGAATGATGCATTTCCTTTATTTACAAAGAAATTTGAATGTTTGTCTGAAATACAAGCATCTCCAAATTGAGTATCGGCTGGTACAGACTCTTTGATTAATTCCCAGGCCTTTTTTGTGGTTTCTTTGGTTGGATTTTTAAATGTACTACCACTAGTTTTAATTCTAGTTGGTTGGTTATTATCCTTTTTAACTTTTAATATTGACATTGTTTCAATTATCTTTTTTTTATATTGTTTTTCACCTTTGAATGAAGCGCTTAAAAATATTAAATCTTCTGACAAATCATTATTTCTATAGTTAAAATTAATTTCTTTCGCTTGAATGGTTAATATATTTCCAATTTTATCTACTGCTTGTATTGAAATTAAAATATCTTTTATCTCTCTTCCAAAACAACCAGCATTCATTTTAAGCCCCCCACCAATGGTCCCGGGAATACAAGCTAGAAATTCAAATCCACTTAAGTCATTCTCAGCTGCAAAATCTGCTAATTTTTTATCTAAAACGGCCGCTCCTGAAATAATTATATTTGAATTTAAGACAGATAGTCTATTAAAATTTTTTCCAAGTTTAATTATTACACCCTCATAAACTTCGTCTGTAATTAATGTGTTTGAACCTGCTCCAATTATATGAATTTTTTCTCTGTTGCCTAATATTTTTAAAAACTCCACTAAATCTTTTAATTCATTAGCTTTAAAAAAAACTTTTGTTTTACCCCCAATATTAAACCAATTTTTTTTTTTTAAATCAGCATTATAAATAACATTTGATTCAAACTTTTTAAGTAATTCTTTTAATTCATTAATTTTCATTACATTAATTTTGGTAGCTCTTTTATCCAGCTGGAAATTGACCCAGCACCCATTCCTACAACTATTTTTTTACCAAACATATTTTGTTTTAAATATTTTGCTAATTGATTATTATTTTCAACCATAAATAATTTAACACCAGAGTTTTTTATAATTTTCTTTGCAAAATCTTCATAATCAAATCCTAACTTAATTTTTTCCCCAGCTGTATAAATTGGACATAAAATAACTGTATCAGCATCTTTAAAGGCATAGGTAAATTCTTTTTTTAAATCTTTAAGTCTTGAAATTCTATGGGGTTGAAAAATACATACTTTATCATATTTATTAAAAACTTTTTTAACTCCTTGTAGCACAACTTTAATTTCAGTTGGATGATGAGCGTAATCATCATAAAAATCAATATTGTTGTATGTGAATATTTTATTAAATCTTCTTTGAACCCCCTTAAAATTCATTAATCCTTTTTTAATTTTTTGAATGGGAATACCCACAGATAAGGCAACGCCTAAGGCTCCAACAGAATTTCTAATATTGTGTACACCAAGTAGTGGAATCTTTAATTTTTTAATATTTAAAACTTTTTTATTAGGCAAGCTTACATCAACATCAAACACTGAAAAGGTTTCATGCTGCTTTATATTTTTTATCTTAAAGTTTGAATTATTTTTTTCACCATAAGTATAGAAATTTTTGTTTTTAATTTTTTTAATTATTTCATTATTAATTTTATCATCCACACAAATAAATGATTTACCAAATGAAGGAACTTTATTGATGAACTCTATAAAGTAGTTTTTTAAATCATTCATTGATTTGTAGAAATCCATATGTTCTCGGTCGATATTGGTAATTATCGAGTATGTGGGGCTAATATGAACAAAACTTCCATCAGACTCGTCAGCTTCTAAAATAGACCAATCACTTTTTCCAAGTTTAGCAGTATTATTTATTGAATTTATTACTCCTCCGTTAATAATAGTTGGATCAATTTTTGTTTCTTGAAAAATAGCTGCTATCAAAGAGGTTGTTGTTGTTTTTCCATGCGATCCCACAACTACAATATTTTTCATTAAAGAGACAATACTAGCTAACATTTTGCCTCTTTTAATTATTGGAATTTTTTTTCTTTTTGCTTCAGTCAATTCTGGATTATTATTCTTAATAGCAGATGAAATAACCACAATAGTCGCATTTTTTAAATTTTTTTTTGACTGATTTAAGAAAATTTTAATTTTTTCTTTTTTTAATCTCTCTATATTTTTGTTATTCAAAATATCGCTTCCTTGTACCTTAAATCCTTGACCTTTCATTATGAGGGAAAGACCGCTCATGCCTATCCCGCCAATGCCAATAAAGTGAATAATTTCTTTTTTTGCTAGTTTAATCTTCATTAACTATATTTTTTAGTTTTTGATTAACATCATTCCATGAATTTTTATAATTTAATTTTACTAAATTTGATTTTTTAACTATTAAATCAGAATTATCTTTTAATAAATTCAGCAAGGTATTTAGTAGCTTTTCTTTGTCTAAAGTTTTTTGATCTAAAATCCAACAACATCCAATTTCTTCATAAAATTTTGCATTTTTCATTTGATGATCATCTTTAGCAGTTGGTAAAGGTATAACAATAAAAGGTTTATTCAAAATTGAAATTTCTGCTAGTGATGTAGCTCCACCCCTGGTAATACATAGATCAGATTTATTAATCAGATCAATGAATCTTTTTTCAAAATTAAATATTTCATTTTCAATATTTTTAGAATCATAAAAGTTTTTTATGTATTTTATATTTTCTATACTGGTTTGTTGAATTACTTTTATTGAATAATCTTTAGAAACATGAGCCATAACATCTTTGATTAATTCATCAAAAATTTTTGCTCCCTGGCTACCGCCTGATACCAAAAAACAAAATTTCTTATTAATTTTGATGCTTTTTTTCACTTCATAGAAAACTTGAGAAACTAGTGGGTTAATTAATTCTATCTTATGTTTATATTTTTGTGGAAAGTTAAATAACTTGTCTGAATAACAAATTATTTTTTTTGAAAAATTTAAAAAAAATCTATTACTTCGACCCAACACTAAATTGGGCTCTAATAAAAAAATTTTTAATCTTAAAATTTTAGCACCAATAACTACTGGTAACGACATATATCCACCTATAGAAATTACTTTTTTAATTTTTTCCTTTTTTAAATAAAATATGGACTGTAATATCAAATAAATTAACTTTATTAATTTAAGTGGAATATAAAAATTTAAGTTCAATTTCGGTGTATCAATAATTATAATTTTTTTATTACTTGATGATAAATACTTAAGACCTCTTAAATCGGTAGAGTAGCATATTTCATAACTGTCTCTTAAATGTTCTTCAATTATTTGTGCGGGAATTATGTGTCCTCCCGTTCCTCCAGTTGTAATCAATATTTTTTTCATTTTTTTTATTAAACTCTTCTTTTTGTTAAATTTAAGATTATTCCTGATAATATTGAGACGCTAATAATTGAAGAGCCACCATAACTAATAAAGGGAAGTGTCATTCCTGTTGTTGGCAATAATCTTATATTAACTCCTATGTGTATTGTTGCTTGCACTAAAATAAGACTTACACAGCCTACTAAAATTAATTTTATTCTTTCTTCATTTTCTAAATAAACTTTTTTAAAAACTGAATAGATAAATATTAAAAACAATAATAAAATTAATATTATGGCTATAACTCCAAATTCCTCTGAAATAACTGATATGATATAATCTGTATGAGCTTCGGGCACTCTATTTTTCAAGGTTCCTTCCCCTATTCCTTTGCCAAAAAAACCTCCACTTGTGATTGAGTCGATCGCTTTTTCTGATTGACCATTGTGTGTGCCTGTCTCCGCGTTAAAAAAAGATAGTATTCTATCTTTGATATATTCAAATTTAGGAACAAACCTTATTGAATAATAAAGTGCTATAGACAAAATCGAACATGAGGTAATTAAAAAAATAATGTTTATTCCTGAT
>CAJQSU010000021.1 GCA_905616435.1 uncultured Candidatus Pelagibacter sp.
TATTATTTCATTGTAACTATTTTCAATTTTTTTCTTAGTAAAGTTATAATAAGTTGTGAAAGTAACTGTTAAAATTATTAAAAAAGCTAAAGCTATAATTTCGTTTTTATTTTTGATCTTAAATTTAAAATTCTTAAGCATTTTTATAATTTTGAATTTGCAATTATTAGTTTAGCATTCATCAAAAATCAAAAAAAACCCTTAAAAATAACAAGTTTTTGACCATTTTTTTATTTCTAAATGCTTGATTTCCTATAATTTTAGCCTATAAGCAGCAGACTTTCTTATTAAAATTATTGTTAACTCAATAGATTAGTGAGGATTATTGGGCGTTTTAGACCCAATTAGCTATTTAAAAAGTAAAAATTTAAGAAGAGAAGTGTGGACGGTTAAGGTTACCAAAATTTGTCGTACACACTTCAAAATCGTATGAGCTGTATTTTTACAGTTTATATATGAAGCTAGTGTGCGCCGTTTTTTAACTTGAGAGTTTGATCATGGCTCAGAACGTACGCTGGCGGCACGCCTAACACATGCAAGTCGAACGAAGTAGCAATACTTAGTGGCAGACGGGTGAGTAACATGTGGGTATCTACCCTTTGGCCTGGAATAACACGAGGAAACTTGTGCTAATACCGGATAAGTCTTTACGGAGAAAGCTTTATGCACCATTGGATGAGCCCGCACTAGATTAGTTTGTTGGTGGGGTAATGGCCTACCAAGACTGTGATCTATAGCTGATTTGAGAGGATGATCAGCCACATTGGGACTGAGACACGGCCCAAACTCCTACGGGAGGCAGCAGTGGGGAATCTTGCACAATGGAGGAAACTCTGATGCAGCGATGCCGCGTGAGTGAAGAAGGCCTTTGGGTTGTAAAGCTCTTTCGTCGGGGAAGAAAATGACTGTACCCGAATAAGAAGGTCCGGCTAACTTCGTGCCAGCAGCCGCGGTAATACGAAGGGACCTAGCGTAGTTCGGATTTACTGGGCTTAAAGAGTTCGTAGGTGGTTGAAAAAGTTGATGGTGAAATCCCAGAGCTTAACTCTGGAACTGCCATCAAAACTTTTCAGCTAGAGTATGATAGAGGAAAGCAGAATTTCTAGTGTAGAGGTGAAATTCGTAGATATTAGAAAGAATACCAATTGCGAAGGCAGCTTTCTGGATCATTACTGACACTGAGGAACGAAAGCATGGGTAGCGAAGAGGATTAGATACCCTCGTAGTCCATGCCGTAAACGATGTGTGTTAGACGTTGGAAATTTATTTTCAGTGTCGCAGCGAAAGCGATAAACACACCGCCTGGGGAGTACGACCGCAAGGTTAAAACTCAAATGAATTGACGGGGACCCGCACAAGTAGTGGAGCATGTGGTTTAATTCGAAGATACGCGCAGAACCTTACCAACACTTGACATGTTCGTCGCGACTCTAAGAGATTAGAGTTTTCGGTTCGGCCGGACGAAACACAGGTGCTGCATGGCTGTCGTCAGCTCGTGTCGTGAGATGTTGGGTTAAGTCCCGCAACGAGCGCAACCCTCACTTTTAGTTGCCATCATTAAGTTGGGCACTCTGAAAGAACTGCCAGTGATAAGCTGGAGGAAGGTGGGGATGACGTCAAGTCCTCATGGCCCTTACGTGTTGGGCTACACACGTGCTACAATGGTATCTACAACAGGAAGCAAGACTGCGAAGTTAAGCAAATCCCTAAAAGATACCTCAGTTCGGATTGCACTCTGCAACTCGAGTGCATGAAGCTGGAATTACTAGTAATCGTAGATCAGCGTGCTACGGTGAATGCGTTCCCGGGTCTTGTACACACCGCCCGTCACACCATGGGAGTTGGTTCTACCTTAAGGCAAGGTTTCAAACCCTTGACCACGGTATAGTCAGCGACTGGGGTGAAGTCGTAACAAGGTAGCCGTAGGGGAACCTGCGGCTGGATTACCTCCTTTCTAAGGATGAGTGATAGAGAAAAATATCATTCTAAATAATATACATCGGTAATGTTGACCGTCCTCATTTCTCTTCTTAAAGTAATGTTTCCTTCTTGTAGGGCCGGTAGCTCAGTTGGTTAGAGCACACCCTTGATAAGGGTGGGGTCGAAAGTTCGAGTCTTTCTCGGCCCACCAAACTTAAATGGGGGATTAGCTCATCTGGGAGAGCGCCTGATTTGCATTCAGGAGGTAGCAGGTTCGATCCCTGTATCCTCCACCAGGAAACATTTAGTTATAAAAATCGTAAATAATTAATAATTAA
>CAJQSU010000022.1 GCA_905616435.1 uncultured Candidatus Pelagibacter sp.
ATCTTGAGAAGAGAGATGATGGTAAATTTGAAGTTTTAGACGTTAAACTTGATAATAGGAAAACAAAAAATTTGGACCCTAATAGCAATAAAACTGTTGATAAAAATATAGATTTAGCAACGTCTAACAATGATGTGAAAAAAGAAAGCTTTGAACAATCAGTTACACAAGTTTTGAATAAAGCTGAAAAATCTGGGAAAAGATTTGGTATGCCAGATAGACGAAAAGGTTACATCCAAAAAGCAACTATCGGAGATCACAAGGTTTATCTACATACTGGAGAATATGAAGATGGTAAGATTGGTGAAATTTTCATTGATACTAGTAAAGAAGGAGAATTGGTAAAGGCTTTAATGAATAACTTTGCTATAGCTGTATCACTTGGTTTGCAATACGGAGTTCCTCTAGATGAATACATTAGTGCATTCGTTGATACAAAATTTGAGCCATCTGGAAAAGTACATGGTAATGACAGAATATTAAGTGCTACGTCAATTCTAGATTATATTTTTAGAGAATTGGCTATCTCATATCAAAATAGAGAAGATTTAGCTCACACACCATCTATTGGTGGATCTGATGCATCCAATAATGAAGAACAAAACTCTGAAGACCAAAATCAACTATTAAAAATAGTTAGAGATATTACTAGTAAAGGGTTTGTTAGAAATAATTATAAAAAAAATCTTGTAGATTTATCTGATGTAAAGCTAAGTCTAAAAGGTAAAAAATAATTATTTTTTAGACTTAAGACTAATGTTAAGTTCTTTAAGCTGTTTATCACTTACATTAGATGGAGCATTCATCATTAAATCTTGAGCATTTTGATTCATTGGAAACATTGTCACTTCCCTTATATTTTTTTCGTTAGCAATCAACATAACCATTCTATCTATTCCAGGAGCAATACCGCCATGAGGAGGTGCACCATAGCTTAAGGCATTTATCATACCGCTGAATTTTTGATCAACATCTTGGTTTGAGTACCCTGCTATAGAAAAAAGTTTATACATTAGTTCTGGCACATGATTTCTTATAGCACCAGATGATAGCTCAATACCATTACAAACAATATCATACTGGTAAGCAAGGATATCAAGTGGTTTATCAAAATTTATCTGATCAATTTCTCCTTGTGGCATTGAAAAAGGATTATGACTAAATTCTATTTTGTTAGTTATCTCGTCTTTCTCAAACATAGGATAATCAACAACCCAACAAAATGCAAAAATTTTATTATCAATTAAATCTAAATCTTTTGCTATTTTATCTCTTGCTAGTGATGTAATTTTTTCAAGCTCTTTTTGTTTAGAGCAAGCTAAAAATATACTATCACCAACCTCAGCACCTGTTAATTTCATTATTTCTTCTAGCGACTCTTTAGAAAAAAATTTTCCAACCGGTCCTTTTCCTGAAACTTCTTTTGCTTTTTCTATCGTGAAATACGCAAGACCTGAGGCTCCCTGCTCTTTTGCCCATTTATCAATATTATCAAAAAAACTTCTTGGTTTGTCTCTGGTATTTTTAGTGACTATACATCTTACCATTGATCCAGATTTCACAAGTTTTTTAAAAATTTCAAATGTTACGTCTTCTCTAGAAAAAATTTCTGTAATATCATTGATGATTAATGGATTTCTAAGATCTGGTTTATCTGACCCATACTTTAACATTGCTTCTTTGTAAGAAATTCTGGGAAATTTATCGAATAGTAATCTTTTATTAGAAAATTCCTTAAAAGTATTAACTAGTAATCTTTCAACTACGTTAAACACATCTTCTTGCTCAACAAATGACATTTCTAAATCTAACTGATAAAATTCACCCGGACTTCTATCTGCTCTAGCATCCTCATCTCTAAAACAAGGTGCAATTTGAAAATATTTATCAAATCCAGATACCATTATTAATTGTTTAAATTGTTGTGGTGCTTGAGGAAGCGCATAAAATTTACCTGGGTTTAATCTACTTGGCACTAAAAAATCTCTAGCACCCTCTGGACTTGATGAGGTTAATATTGGAGTTTGAAATTCTAAAAATCCTAAATTGTTCATTTCATTTCTTATGAATGAAATGACTTTTGATCTTAGAATAATATTTTCATGAATTTTTTTTCTTCTTAAATCAAGAAATCTATATTTTAACCTAATATCTTCTGCATATTCTTGATCGCTAAAAACTGGTAATGGTAATTCCTTACAGGTGCCAAGCACCTTAAATTTTTGAATTCCCACCTCAATTTCACCAGTTTGAATTTCTTTATTAATTGTTTCATTAGATCTATTAACAACCTTTCCTTCAATTCTTACGACAGTTTCCAATTGCGTCTTTTCTAATTCACTAAAATTTGAATTTTCTTTATCAATTATGCACTGGGTGATCCCATAATTATCTCTAAGATCAATGAATAATAAATTTCCATGGTCTCTTTTTTTATTGATCCAGCCTGAAAGAATAACATCATTACCAACATATTCTTTACGTAATTCACTACAATTATGTGTTCGATATTTATTACTCAATTATTCTCCTAAAACCTCTTTTATAATCTTAAAATCGATTGGTTTCTTCTTTTTTAAACTAAGCTCGTCAATCTTATATATGAAATCA
>CAJQSU010000023.1 GCA_905616435.1 uncultured Candidatus Pelagibacter sp.
AAATAACGTAGACAGTGAGGTGCTCATTCTATTCTGGCAATTTGCAATTAAAACATTAGGAGAATTAGATATTGTCTCTAATCAACATTTATCTATCGAAATGTTTTTATTAAGATTAATTCATCTTAAGGGTTTTAAGCCCAAAGATGAAACTACAGATGAAGATGTAAAAATAAATAAACAAGAAGACAATGATCAGAGCAATATTTCTCCGCAACTAATAAACAAAGAAACAGTCAACCAAATTAAGAATGTAGCCCAAGAAAAAAAAATAAATCTACGAACGCAAATAGAAATAAAAGCAACAAATGAAATCACAATAAAATCTTTTAATGAATTATTAAATATTTGTGCCATAAAAAAAGATATGAAACTCAAATATGAGCTAGAAAAAAATGTAAATCTAGTGAAATTTGAAAAAGGTAGAATTGAAATTTCTTTTAATGATAATTTAGACAAGGATTTTGTCAAAGATTTATCCACAAAACTTTTAGAGTGGACTAACCAAAGATGGATTATTAGTTTTAGTAAAAGCCAAGGAGAAATGTCCATAAAAGATAAAGAAAAAAATAAACAAAAAGAATTAATTGAAAATGCAAAAAAATCTGATCTGCATAAGTTTATGTTAGATTGTTTTTCTGATGCGGAATTAATTGATGTTAAACCTTTAAAAAGGGATGATGAATAATGACTGACTTTACAAAAATACTTGATAAAGCAAGAGAACTTGAGGCTAAAATGAAAGAAAGCCAAGAAAAAATTAAAAATATTAGAGTTGAAGGAGTTTCAGGCTCTAACTCTGTTAAAGTTGCCTTGGATGGAGAAGGAGAAATGCAAAAAATAGAAATTTCTGATGAAATTTTAAAAGAGGAAAAATCAATAATTGAAGATCTGATAGTTGCAGCTCATAATAATGCAAAAACAAAACTTAAATCTAAAACAAGTGAAGAAATTTCTAAGGCTACAGGTGGGTTAGGTATACCAGGCTTTAAATGGCCGATATAATCAATGCAAAACATAAATGAAATTGAAGATCTAATAAAGTTAATTTCTAAACTCCCTGGATTAGGGCCAAAATCTGCCAAGCGAATAGTTTTAAAATTAATTAATAATAGAGATGAACTTATTAAACCAATGGCAAATACTCTCGCCCAAGTTTATAAAAATGTTACACGCTGTAACTCCTGTGGTTCATTAAGATCTAATACAGAAGGTTGTTCTAATTGTGAGAGTGTGAAAGAAAAATTTAATAAAATTTGTGTGGTTGAAGATATAGCTGATCAGTGGTCCATTGAAAATTCAAATATTTATAAAGGATACTTTCATATTCTTGGAGGAACTGTTGCATCAGCAGGTCATAGGAAAGAAGACCTTTTAATTAATTCATTAGTAGAAAGAGTAATTAAAGAGAAAATTGAAGAAGTCATCTTAGCCACCAGTGCTACTGTTGAGGGCCAAACTACAGCATATTATATCCAAGACAGTTTAAAAAAAACAAAAGTCAAAATTACTAAATTGGCGCAAGGTTTACCTGTTGGAGGTGAAATTGAAAGTTTAGATGATGGAACTTTATTCTCTGCTTTTAAAAATAGATCTAAACTGAATTCTAATTCTGATTAATTTTTCTTTTCAATCTATTTAAATGTAAAAGAGGTTCTGTATAACCGGATGGCTGCTCTTTTCCTTTAAAAATTAAGTCACACGCAGTTTTAAATGCTCTTGATCTATCATAATCATCACTCATATTTATATATCTTTTGTCATTCTTATTTTGCTTATCAACAACCTTTGCCATTTCTTTCATTATTTCCATAACTTTATTTTTTGTTGTTATTCCATGATGAATCCAATTTGCAATATGTTGAGATGAAATTCTAAGGGTTGCTCTATCTTCCATAAGACCAATATTATTTATATCAGGAACTTTTGAACAACCTATTCCTTGATCAATCCATCGCACAACATACCCTAGCAAAGTTTGTGCTGAGTTTGATATTTCTGTATTAACTTCGTTCTCAGACCAATTAGGTTTAATAGCTACTGGAATTTCTAAAAGATCATCTAATTTGGCCTGTTCACGCTTTTTAATGTTTTGCTGCTCCTCAAATATATTTATTTGATGGTAGTGTAGGGCGTGTAATGAAGCTGCGGTAGGGGAAGGAACCCACGCACAATTTGCTCCAGCTTTTAAATGATTAATTTTATCTTCCATCATTTCTTTCATTTTATCAGGCATTGCCCACATGCCTTTGCCAATTTGAGCTTTTCCTGAAAAGCCACATTTTAAGCCAATATCAACATTATTATTCTCATATGCCTTAATCCATTTTGAAGATTTCATGTCTCCTTTTTTAATCATTGGTCCAGCTTCCATTGATGTGTGCATTTCGTCTCCAGTTCTATCTAAAAAACCAGTATTAATAAAAAAAACTCTATTTTTTAGAGACCTTATGCATTCTTTTAAGTTAGTTGAAGTTCTTCTCTCTTCATCCATTATTCCAACTTTGCATGTATATCTTTTTAATCCAAACAGATCTTCAACTTTAGAAAAAATTAAATCTGTAAATTTTGCTTCGTCAGGTCCATGCATCTTTGGTTTTACAATATAAATTGACCCCTCTCTTGAGTTTTTTTTTAGTTTTAAATCATGAAGTGCAGCTACTGTTGTAAAAAATGCATCCATAATACCTTCAGGCACTTCACTTCCATCTTTGAGAATGATGGATGGGTTAGTCATAAGATGACCAACATTTCTTATCAGAAGTAAGCTTCTTCCGTGTAGTTTTAAATCCTTACCTTCTTTTGAAGTATAGCTTCTATCTGGGTTTAATTTTCTCTCTAAATTTTTACCATTTTTTTCAAATTGAATTTTTAAATCTCCCCTCATCAAACCCAACCAATTTCTATAACAAACAATTTTGTCATCTGCATCTACAGCCGCAACACTATCTTCGTTGTCACAAATAGTAGAAACAGCCGACTCAATAATTACGTCACTAATTCCAGCAATATCATGTGCAGCACTGAATGCTTTTGGATTGATAATGATCTCAAAGTGAAGGTTATTATTTTTAATTATTACTGCGCTAGGTTTATCAACATCACCTCTATGGCCAATAAATTTATTCTTATCCTTTAATTTATACTCATAATTATTTTTAGAGATAATTAAATCTTTATTAATCACTTTTAAATGGGCAATATTTTTCCAGCTTGTTCCTTCAATCGGTATGTGTTTATCAAAAAACTCTCTAACATATTTAATTACTTCTTGTCCTCGCAAAGGATCATATCTTTCACTTCCTCCCTCTTCTGATGCAATGATATTAGTTCCATATAAGCTATCATATAAACTTACCCATCTCGCGTTTGCTGCATTAAGAGCATATCTTCCATTCATTATTGGTACCACCAGTTGTGGTCCAGCAATTTTTGTTATTTCATCATCGACCTCAGTGGTTTCAATTTCGAAGTCTGGACCTTCATTTTTAAGATAGCCTATTTCTGTTAGGAATTTCTTATATTCCTCAATATTGATTTCTTTTCTTTTGTTTTTGATATGCCAGTCATCAATTTTTTTTTGTAAGTTTGCTCTTATCTTTATGAATTTTTTATTTATTGGTGCTAGATCGTGCACTGCCTCACTAAATCCTAACCAGAAATTTTTTGGACTAATTTCAATGTCTTTAAGTAATTCATTATCAACAAAAGACAGAAGATTTTCTGAAACTTTTAGATTGTTAACACTTTTATAGTTAGTTGGCATGCTGCCTTTTTTAAAACTCAAGTAAAATTAAGTCAAATAATTAATAGCAGATAGGGACATTTTGTTGTCATTTTTCTCACTTATGTAATAATTAAAACTATAATGAAAAATTATCTTAATTTTGAGAATGATATTAAAAACTTAGAGGGTGAGTTAGATAAACTAAAAGACCCTTATAATCAGGGTGGATTATCAGAAGTTGATACTAATAAAATTTCAATAACACAGGAAGAGCTCGACAAAAAGTTAAAAGATATTTATTCAAATTTAGATCCCTGGCAAACAACTATGGTTGCAAGACATGAAGATAGGCCAAAATCTAAATTTTTTATAGATAATTTATTTGAAGATTTTATTTCTCTAGCTGGAGACAGGTATTATGGAGAGGATAAGTCGGTGATTACTGGATTTGCTAAATTCAACGGTCAATCAGTTTTAGTTATAGGTCAGGAAAAAGGAGAAGATTTAGAGTCCAGAATTGAAAGAAATTTTGGAATGATGAGGCCTGAAGGTTATAGAAAAACTATTCGCTTAATGGAGCTTGCAGACAAATTTAATATTCCAATAATTTGCTTTATAGATACACCAGGTGCTTATCCAGGGGTTGGTGCTGAAGAAAGAGGACAAGCAGAAGCTATTGCAAAATCAATTGAATGTTGCATGAAATTAAAAGTACCTACATTGGCCATTATTATCGGCGAAGGTGGTTCCGGTGGAGCTATTGCATTGGCCTCAGCTAACAAAGTGATTATGTTAGAAAATGCAATTTACTCTGTAATATCTCCAGAGGGTTGTGCAACAATTTTATGGAGAGATCCAAAAAAAATGCTTGATGCAGCAAAAGCAATGAAGTTATCAGCCAAAGACCTTTTAGAACTTAAGGTTATTGATGAAATAATCTTAGAACCTTTGGGAGGGGCTCATCGAGATAGAAACCTAATATTAAGCAGTGTTAAAGAATCTATTTCAAAAAATTTGGATTCTTTTAAAGAAATGTCACCTGAAGAAACTTTAAATCAAAGAAAAAACAAATTTTTAAAAATTGGAAGAGATAAAGGCTTTATAAATAATCCAGAAAATTTAAGTCAAATTAAAAACAAAAAAAATAATATTAATCAGTTTTTTAATAATAAAAAAAACATATATTACTTGGCTGGGTCTATCTTATTGATAGCAATATTGATGGTTTCTTTTTTATAAAGCACCACAACAGTATTTATATTTTTTTCCTGAACCACAGTAACAAGGCTCATTTCTTCTCATTTTTTTTCCATTAAATTTAGGATCAGTTTTTTTTTCATCAACTTTTTTATCCTCTTTTGGTTGTTCAACTACTTTTAAATTCATTAAAACTGTAATGTAATCTAACTTTAACTTTTCTAATAAACTTGAAAATAGATCAAAGGCCTCTTTTTTATATTCAATTAAGGGATCTCTTTGACCATAAGATCTCAGCCCGACTACCTGTCTTAACTGCTCTAAATACTGTATATGTGACTTCCAGTTCATATCTATTGATTGCAACAGAATTCTTTTTTCTATTTCTTTTGATTGATTTTCACCTAAAATTTTAGTTCTTTCATTTCTATTATCATTAAATTGATCCAATATTTTCTGTCTAAAATCATTGTCTTTAAGAGGAATGAGTTCTGTAAATTGTTTTTCCTCTAAACTTTTTCCCATTAATGATTTTAGTCTAGTGTTGAAATCATTACTTCTAGGATTTGCTAGTTTTTGAATTTTTAATTTTATTAAATCATCAATAATTTCATTTAGGAAATCTTCTGAATATGAAAATATTTGACCACTATTCATAGCATCATTTCTTTGTGAAAAGATTACATGTCTTTGATCATTTAGGACGTTATCAAACTTAATTAATGTTTTTCGAATATCAAAGTTTCTTGCTTCAACTTTTTGTTGAGCTCTTTCCAAAGCTTTATTAATCCATGGATGATCTATACTTTCTCCATCTTTTAACCCTAGTTTTTGAAGAATACCGTTCATTGACTCCGATCCAAATATCCTCATTAAATCATCCTCGAGACTCACGTAAAATATTGAACTTCCCTCATCTCCCTGTCTACCAGATCTACCTCTTGCTTGATTATCAACTCTTCTAGACTCCATTCTTTCAGTACCGATTACAAATAAGCCACCTAAAGATTTAATTTTTTCTTTCCTTTTTTTTAATTGATCTTCAGGAATTGATCCTTTTTTTCCACCTAATTGGATATCAACCCCACGCCCCGAAATACTGGTAGTAATAATTACCGAACCTTCTTTACCAGCATTTGCTATAATCTCTGCTTCGTTTTCATGATTTTTAGCATTTAAAACTACATGTTTGATATTTTCTTTATCCAGTAATTTTGAATAAATTTCAGATTTATTAACACTAGAAGTAAAAACTAATAACGGCTGTACTGTTTGATTGCATTCTTTTATTTTTTTTATTATTGCCTGATTTTTTTCCTCCTCCGTTCTAAATATTTGATCATTATAATCTTTACGTATCATTGGATTGTTTGTTGGAATCACAACTACTGGTAAATTATAAATCTCATAAAACTCTTCTGCTTCTGTAGCTGCCGTTCCTGTACAACCTGATATTTTTTTATAAAGTTTAAAATAATTCTGATAAGTAATAGAAGCTAAAGTATGGTTTTCAGCTTGGATCTCAATTTTTTCTTTTGCTTCTAAAGCTTGATGAAGGCCATCTCCAAATCTTCTGCCCTCAAGAATTCTACCTGTTAATTCATCAATAATTTTTAAACTATAATCTTTAACGATATAATCTTTACCCTTTTCAAATAAATGATTAGCCTTCAATGCTTGATTAACATGATGAACTAAAGCTAAATTTTCAGGGTCATAGAAATTATTATTTTTTAATATCCCAGCATTCGAAAAGATTTTTTCAACATTGTTTATTCCATCATTTGTTAGAAGAATATTTTTATCTTTTTCATCGATTTCATAATCATCTTTGTTCAATTGTTTTACCAGTTTATCAATAGCTAAATATTGGTTTGTTTTATCTTCAGCAGAACCAGAAATTATTAAAGGCGTTCTTGCTTCATCAATTAAACAAGAGTCAATTTCATCTACAATTGAATAGTGATGTTCTCTTTGAACCTTTTCATCTTTAGAATACTTCATGTTGTCTCTAAGATAATCAAAACCTAATTCACTATTAGTGGCATAAGTGATATCACAATTATAGTTTTTCTTTCTTTCAAAATCGTTTTGATCATTGTTAACGAACCCCGAAGTTAAACCTAAAAAATTATAAATTTGACCCATTTCTTGTGAGTCTCTTTTTGCCAAATAATCATTTACAGTTACTACATGGACACCTTTTTCCTCAAGAGCATTTAAGTATGCTGATAAAGCGATAGTTAAAGTTTTACCTTCGCCAGTTCTCATTTCTGCAATCTTATTTTCATGCAGAACCACACCGCCAACTAACTGGACATCATAATGACGTTCATTTCTAGACCTATTAGAAGCCTCTCTTACTAAAGCAAAAGCATCAGGTAAAATCTGATCTAATGTTTCTCCATTTTTAATCCTATTTTTAAATTCTAGGGTTTTTTTTGGAAAATCTTCGTTAGATAAATTTTTAAACTTTTCTTCTAAAGCGTTAATATCTTTTTCAATTTTACTTATTCTATCTAGTTCTTTCTGGTTACTAGATTTGATGAATTTAGAGATAAAGCTTATAGGATTAAACATTGGTTTTGATATATAATTTAATTATAACTTTAATATAACTATTAAATAACTATTTTAAATAGCATGGGAATTAATATACCGAATTTTTTATCTTCGAAATCAAAAAATCGTAAAATGATCGATTTTCAGGATTTAGACCATTTAGACGGTTTGTCTATGTCAGCAGTTAGTGCAAAACTATACAAAACTAATAGGGACGATCTAGTTATGTTTTATTTTAGAGAAGGTGCAAATTTTGCTTCTGTTTACACTCAATCAAAAATTTTATCTGAAAATATAAAATGGAATTTAAATCAAAAAACTAAGAAAATATTTTCTTTATTGGTTAATACTAGAAATGCCAATTCATTTACAGGCGACCATGGTTACAAAAGTATGCAAAGTATTGCAGAGCTAACTTCTAAACAGCTAACAGACAAACAAAAACAAGATGAAGATAATCCTAAAACAATTAAACCTAAAAATATACTATTTGGATGCACAGGTACTATTGGCGAAACATTTCCTTTAGAAAAAATTACCTCAAAGATACCAGATCTAATAAAAAATATAAAATATACTCAAAATAAACTTATATGGATGAAAGCTGCACTTGGAATAATGACCACTGATACACAACCAAAAATGGCTATGGAAGAATGTTTTATTGGTAAGACTTCAGTCAAGATTTATGGAATTGCAAAAGGCTCAGGAATGATACATCCAAATATGGCAACTACTTTAGGGTATATCTTTACAGACGCAGATTTACCAAATGAGATATTAAAAAAACTATTAAAAAAAAATATTGAAAATACATTTAACGCAATAAGCTGTGATGGAGACACAAGCACTAATGACATGGTTTCAATTTTTTCTACCGGTAAAACCAATCATGTAAAAATAAACAGTATCACTGACAAAAAATTAAAAGATTTTGAGCAATCACTAAATAGAGTTTTGTTAAACTTGGCCAAAAGAATAGTGGCTGATGGAGAGGGTGCCTCTAAATTTATAACTGTTAAAGTATTAGACTCTAAGTCTGATTTAGATGCAAAAAAAATTGCTTTTTCAATTGCAAATTCACCACTAGTAAAAACAGCAATTGCAGGTGAGGATCCCAACTGGGGAAGAGTGATCATGGCGATTGGCAAATCAGAGACACAAATAAGGATTAACAAGTTATCAATAAAATTTGGAAATATTAATGTTGTACAAAAAGGCAAACTTCATAGCTCATATAGTGAAATAGAAGCTGCTGAATATATGAAAAATTCAGACATTGAAATCAGCGTTAACGTTGGAAGTGGGAACAGGAATTTTACAGCCTACACAATGGATTTAACTAAAAAATATATAGAAATTAATGCTGACTATAGAAGTTAGAAGTATTAAATTTTCTGATATAATTATAACATAAATTTTATGATCAAATATAGTTTAGTATGCAAAGATTGTGATTTAACTTTTGAAAGCTGGTTTGCTAGTTCAAAAGATTATGAAAAATTAAAAAGAAAAAATTTTTTAAATTGTCATAGCTGCAACTCGATTAATATAGAGAAAAGCTTGATGGCTCCCAATCTAATAAATAAAAAGTCAGATGCAACAGCAAGCAATGAATTAAAGAAATATAATAGAATTAAAAAAACTATATCTGGATATCAAAAATTTATTAAAAACAATTTTGAGTATGTGGGTGATAACTTTGCTTATGAAGCGAGATCAATCCATTACAACGAAAAAAAAAAGGAAAAAGGTATTTACGGCACAGCATCAAAACAAGATTTAAAGGAACTTAAAGAGGAGGGAATTGATGCTCAGATGTTACCTTGGGTTGAGGATAAAAATAATTAATTTTTAATAAATTTAGCAATATAGTTAACTGACTTATCGGAACTGACACTCCATGTGTCAGTTAATATATTAAATTTCATGCCATCTATTCTATCTACATTAAGATTATTTTTTTTGAGTATTGAGATTAATTCCTCTGGTTTTAAAAACTTTTCCCAATCATGCGTTCCAATTGGAAGCCAACGCAATATATACTCAGCCCCAACAATTGCAAAAACATAAGATTTTAAAGTTTTGTTTAATGTAGCTATAAACATTATTCCATCTTTTTTTAAAAGTTTACTGCAGGATTTTAAAAAAAATTTTAGATCTTTGACATGTTCTACGATTTCCATATTTAAAATTACATCAAATTTATTATTAATTTTTAGTTTTTCCGGTGACGTACAGATATAATTTATTTTGAGATTGTTCTTTTTAGAATGAAGTTCTGCAACACTGATATTTTTTTCAGACGCATCAATTGCCGTAACTTCAGCACCCAATCTACACATGGGCTCAGATAGCAACCCTCCACCACAGCCAATATCAAGAATTTTAATATTTTTTAATGGAGATTTTTTTTGATCTAATTTGAATGTTTTAATTATATTCTCTTTTATATATGAAATTCTAATTGGATTAAATTTATGTAATGGTTTGAATTTACCATTAGGATCCCACCATTCTTCAGCAATTTTTGAAAATTTTTCAATTTCTTTAGAATTTACACTGTTCATAATAATCAATTGTTTGACATAACAATTAAGATGCATTTTATCAAATATTAATTAAATTAAATTCTTATATAAAAACCATGAAAACAATAGTACTTAAATTTGGGGGAACTTCTGTTGGATCTATAGATAGAATCAAAAAAACTAGTCAAATAATTCTAAAATATAAAAAAAATGGCAATAGAATTGTAGTGGTATCCTCAGCAATGAGTGGTGTAACTAACGACTTAATAAAAAAATCAAAATTGATAAGTAATAATTTTGATAAAGCAGAGCATGACGTTCTTGTCTCTACTGGTGAACAGGCAGCATGTGCTTTAATAGCAGGAAGATTAAATCACCTCGGTTTAAAAGCAAGATCTTGGATGTCCTGGCAAATACCAATTTTAACAATTGGCCCACATACTAGTGCAAGAATAGAAAAAATTATTACGAAGGATTTACTTAAATATTTAAATTCCGGAGGAGTGCCAATTGTTACTGGTTTTCAGGGTATAAATAATTTTTCAAGATTAACAACTATAGGCAGAAGTGGATCAGATGCATCAGCAATAATGATTGCTAAATTTTTAAAAGCAGATGAGTGTATAATTTATACTGATGTAGAAGGTGTTTACACAACTGACCCAAGACTTCATAAAAAAGCAAAAAAAATTAAACAAATAGATTATGACGAAATGTTAGAAATGGCGTCTTTGGGATCTAAAGTGATGCAACCAACATCCGTTCAAGATGCCAAACTTAATAATATAAATGTTAGAGTTAAATCATCTTTTGTTAATAAACCAGGAACTTTAATTACAAAAAGTTTTAAGAAAAAAGATTTTAGCAATCAAATTATTACTGGAATATCTTCAACAAAAAATGATGCTAAAATTACGATAGCAGGAGTTAAGGATAAACCGGGAGTTGCAGCATATATTTTTGAACCAATATCTAAAAACCAAATAAATGTAGACATGGTGGTTCAAAATATTTCATTAGATGGAAAGGAAACTGATCTAACATTTACAATAAAGTCTGAGAATGTAAAAAAAACTGAAAAAATAATTAGAGAAAATAAGAACATATCTTATAGAAAGTTATCTTTTGATAAGAACTTAGCAAAAATTTCCATTATTGGTGTTGGTATGATAACAACACCGGGTATTACATATAGAATGTTTAAAGCTTTAGCCTCCAAAAAAATAAATATAATGGTGATATCAACTTCTGAGATAAAAATTTCAGTTTTAATCTCATCAGAATTAATAAAAAAAGCTATAGCTGTTTTGCACAAAGAGTTTAAATTAGATTAAACAAATGAGTATTAGACCTTTTAGAGATATCAAGCGAAGGAAGACTAAAGTGATAAGTGTAGGTGATGTTAAAATTGGTGGAGACAATCCTATCTCTGTACAGTCTATGACAAATACTTTAACCACAGATGTTAAAGCTACAATCAATCAAATTAATGATATTGCCAAAGAAGGTGCGGACATTGTAAGAGTTTCTTGTCCAGACAAAGAGTCTACTGCTGCACTTAAAGAAATAGCTGAACATGTGCCAATTCCTATTGTTGCAGATATACATTTTCATTACAAAAGAGCAGTTGAGGCAGCAGAGAGTGGAGCAAAATGTTTAAGAATAAATCCAGGAAATATAGGGGACAAAGTAAAAATTCATGAAGTTTTGAGTGCAGCAAAAAATAACGATTGTTCAGTAAGGATAGGAGTTAATGCTGGATCTTTAGAAAAAGATATCTTAGAAAAATTTAAAGAACCTTGCCCAGAAGCCTTGGTGGAAAGCGCATTAAGAAATATAAAGATTTTAGAAGATCAAGATTTTTTTAATTTTAAGGTAAGTGTAAAATCTTCAGATGTTTTCTTATCAATTGCCGCATATCGTCAACTTTCTAAAGTAACGGACTATCCATTACACCTTGGAATAACTGAAGCTGGAAGTTTTGTATCAGGAAGTATAAAGTCATCTATAGGTGTGGGATCTCTATTGATGGATGGAATAGGAGACACCATTAGAATCTCTTTATCAGATGACCCACCAAAAGAAATTAAGGTTGGAAATGAAATATTAAAATCTTTAAATTTGAGAAATAGAGGTGTGAAAATCATATCTTGTCCTTCATGTGCAAGACAAGCTTTTAAGGTAATTGATACTGTTAAAATTTTAGAAGAAAAATTATCTCATATTAAAACTCCAGTTACATTGTCAATCATTGGATGTGTTGTAAATGGGCCAGGAGAAGCGGCAATGACAGATATAGGCATTACTGGTGGTGGAAAAGGTAATAACATGCTTTATTTATCTGGCGTTCAATCAGAAAAAGTTTTAACAGATGATATTATAAAAAGAGTTGTTTTAGAGGTTGAAAAAAAAGCTTCTGAATTAGAAAACAAATAAATGATCCCACTTAAAACAATAGAAGACTTAATCAGTAAGCACGCATTATTAGAAAAAGAGTTATCTTCAGCATCGATAGATAAAAAAACTTTTGCTGAAAGCTCTAAAGATTATTCTGATTTAAATGAAATTATTGACGATGCTAAAAAATATATTTCTTATAGTGGCAATAAACTAGAGCTTCAAAAGATACTAGATGACAAAAGTTCAGATGATGAATTAAAAAAAATGGTGGAAACGGAATTAAGTGATCTTGCTATAGAAAAAGAAAAAAATGAAAAAAAATTAAAATTATTCCTACTTCCTAAAGATGAGGCTGATAAAAAAAATGCAATTATTGAAATTAGAGCTGGTACTGGTGGATTAGAGGCAAGTTTATTTGCAGCTGATTTATTTAAGATGTATGAAAAAGTTAGCCACAAAAAGAAATGGACTGTGGAATTAATTTCTATTTCCAGAAGTGAAGCTGGTGGCTTGAAAGAAGTTATTGCATCCATCAAAGGTAATAATATTTATTCAACTTTGAAATATGAAAGTGGAGTTCATAGAGTTCAAAGAGTTCCAGATACCGAAACACAAGGCAGAATTCATACTTCTGCAGCAACTGTAGCTGTTTTACCTGAGGCAGAAGAAGTTGATTTAAAGATTAATGAAGCAGACCTTAGGATTGATGTTTTTAGAGCGGGTGGTCCGGGAGGACAATCAGTTAACACAACTGACAGTGCAGTAAGAATTACCCATATTCCAACTGGTCTTTCAGTATCTCAACAGGATGAGAAATCTCAGCATAAAAATAAAGCTAAAGGAATGAAAATTTTAAGAGCGCGACTTTATGAATTGGAAAGATCCAGGATAGATCAAGAAAGATCCAAGGATAGAAAAAGTAAAATAGGAACTGGAGATAGATCTGAAAGAATTAGAACTTATAATTTTCCACAGGGGAGAGTTACAGATCATAGGATAAATCTTACTCTTCACAAATTAGAGGAGTTCCTAGAAGGTGAGGAGTTTGACGAAATGATAGAGTCTCTTACATTACAAGCTCAAGAGGAAAGCCTAAGTAATTTGAGCTAACCATGAAGTTAGAAATAGCTATTAAAAGTGCATATCAAAAATTAAAAAAAAATGATATTAAATCTGCTCTACTTGATAGTGAGCTATTATTATCAAAAGCAATTAACAAAAGTAGAGAATTTATCATTCTAAATTCAAAACATAATATTAGTGAATTAGATTATCATTATTTTCAAGAGTTAATTTGTGAACGCTCAAAAGGTAAACCAATAGCGTACTTGATAGGTAAAAAATTTTTTTGGAAATATGAATTTGAAATAAATGATAAAGTTTTAATTCCAAGGCCTGATACTGAAATTATTATTGAACAAGTCTTAAAGATTTATAAAAAAAAAAATGAAATAAGTTTCTTAGATATAGGATTTGGTTCAGGCTGCATTATGCTTTCAATTCTCAAAGAAAGAAAAGATTTTAAAGCAACAGGTATTGATATTAGCAATCATGCTTTAAAAGTATGTAAAATCAATGCTTATAAATTAGGAGTTAAAAATAGAGTTAAGTTATTTAAATCAGATATTGACAAATTCTTTAAGGGGAAATATGATTTAATTATATCTAATCCTCCTTATATAAAAAAATTAGATTTAAAATATTTGGAAAAAGATGTAATTAAGTTTGAGCCAAAGTTAGCTCTTGATGGTGGATTGGATGGAATATCAGAAATCAGAAAAGTAATAAAAAAGTCATCTGAGCTGATAAAAAAAGGTGGCAAATTAATTTTAGAAATTGCATACGACCAAAAAGAAGAAGTTAAACAATTATTAAAAAATAATAGCTTTTATATTAATTCGGTAATCAAAGATTTAGCTAAGAATGACCGATGTATAATTAGCACAAAAATAGAGAAATAAATTATGGTTACATTTAGAAATAATAACAATAGAAGACCTCCGTTTAGAAGCAATAACAATAGAAGACCTCCGTTCAGAAGTAACAATGAGGGATCTAAATTTTCTAACAATGATAGTTTTAGAAGAAGCGTACCAGGGAGAAATAATTACAATGCTTCAAAGCTAATTGAAAAATACAACGATCTAGCAAGGGAGGCCTTAGCACAAGAGGATAGAGTTTTGTCTGAAAATTATTTTCAACATGCGGACCATTTTACTAGAATATTAAATGAGCAAGAAAGTTTTAAAAAAGCAAGGTTTTCTTCAGAGTCTACTGAGTCTACTGAGTCTACTGAGTCTAAAGATACTAATGAAGAAAACAATGTAGATGAAAAAGTAAAAAAAGAAGATCCTGAAAAAAAAATTGTTAGTAAAAAAGATGAAGTCGAAGCTAAAATTACTGCAGCTAAGTAATTAATTTATTCCAATTATTTTTTCAGACTTTAATACGTCTAGTTTAATCTTTTTAGTTTCAAATATTTTTCTTTCTTGACCTTTAAGAATTTTACCAGATGGTAATTTAAGTGTTTGAGAATTAATTCTTTTTTTATTTACGATTACCTCATAATGTAAATGTGGACCTGTAGATTTTCCAGTTGAGCCGACATAGCCTATTGTTTGACCTTGTCTGACTCTCACACCTTTTTTAATTCCATTAGCAAATTTTGACATATGAGCATAAATAGTTTCATAAGTTGAATTATGTCTTATCACCACACAATTTCCTCCACCACCACACCATCCAGCTTTTTTAATTGTTCCAGAACCAGAAGCCATAATTGGAGTTCCCATAGGTGCAGCAAAATCTGTACCTCGATGCATTTTATTAAATCCATCAATTGGATGTTTTCTCATTCCAAATGATGAGGATAATCTTGCACCATTAATTGGAGTTTTCATTAAAGCTTTTTTGATACTTTTTCCATTTTTATCATAATGTCCAACACTGCCCTCTTTATCAAAATAATAGAGAGAGTTATCTTCTCCACTTAAAATTAAATTTGCAAATAATATATTTCCTGTTTCAGTAACTTTTTCATTTTCATCTACAAAAACTTCATACATAATTTGAAATCGATCTTTTTTTCTAACGTCTCTTTGAAAGTCAACTTGAAAGCCATAAATTCTTGCTAACTCTATAATTGTATTCGCAGGTATTTTTT
>CAJQSU010000024.1 GCA_905616435.1 uncultured Candidatus Pelagibacter sp.
AAAATTATACAGTTCCAAAATATAGTAATAAAATATTATTTGAAGAAGCAAAACTTTTTTCTAAGTGGTATGTTCCTCAAAAAATAGCAAAAAGTAATCAATCAAAATTTAAAAAAGATTATGAGAAAGTAATAAGAATTTTGATCAAAAAAATTTCTTTAAAGAATGACGTTTTTGTTCATAGGGATTTTCATGTATCTAATTTAATGTTGATAAGGAGTAAAATTGGAGTCATAGACACACAAGACGCTCATATTGGCAATAAAGCATATGATTTAGCCTCTTTAATAGATGATGTGAGGTTCAAGACTTCTAATATCTTGAAAGAGAAAATATTTAACATTTATATAAAATCTCACAAGAAATTGGATGTTAAAAAATTTAGAAATGATTTTGAAATAATATCAGTTTTAAGAAATTTAAAAATTATCGGTATATTCACTCGACTTGCAATTAGAGATAAGAAAAAAAACTATTTAAAATTAATTCCTTATACATGGAGTTTAATTAGATTAAGATTGAAAAATAAAAAAATGTTTAGAGAACTGAATAGTTTATTGGATAAAAACTTTACTGAGAAGTAAATTGGAAAAATGAAAATTGACACAGCATTGATTCTATGTGCGGGTTTTGGAAAAAGATTAAATCCAATTACTTTAGATACGCCCAAACCTCTTTTAAAAATAAATGATTTAACAATGCTTGATCACTGCATCAAACTTATCATCGATTTAAATATAAAAAAAATTTTAATTAATACTTTTTATCTAAAGGAAAAATTTTATGAATTTTTTAAAAATCACAATTATAAAATAGATATAGAGGTTATAGAAGATGGAAGCACTATCCTTGATACTGGTGGCGGTATTTTGAATCTAATTAATAAAAGTCATGATGAAAATTTCCTAGTTTTTAATCCCGATACAATTTGGAATAAAAAATATATTGAGGAAATTAATATGATGATTGATTTATATTTTGGAAAAAAAATTAAAAACCTTCTTTTACTAGCAAATAAAGAACTAAGTTTTGATAAGGATATGGAAGGTGATTTTGGTTTACAAAAATTTTTGATTAATCAAAAAAGTAAAAACTATATTTATACAGGTTGTCAAATATTAAATAGATCAATAATAAAAAAAGAGAAATTAACTAATTTTTCTATTACAAAGATTTGGTATGATTTAATTAAGAACAATCAATTATATGGATTTGAAAGTAAGGTAAATTTTTATCACGCAACTAATCTAAAAATTTTTAAAAAATTACAAGATCTTTAGCTCGATCTTGATCTAAATATTTACAACTTTTAATTTTTTGGCCTTCTTCCAATTCTATTAGAAGTGGATTTCCTGTAGGTATTTCTAATTTGGAAATTTGTATTTCATCAATTTTAAACAAATATTTACACAAAGCTCTTATTGAATTCCCATGGGCAGATATCAATACATTCCCATTGTTTAAATTATTTCTTATTTCTGAATCGTAATAATTTGTAACTCTCACAAATGTATCTTTTAATGACTCAGTGTCAGGAATATTTTTCATCGGTACATCTTTATATGTATCAATATTGGATGGATGAAACGGGCTTTTTTTATTCAAAGGATCTGGTCTTAAATCCCACGATCTTCTAAATTGATATACTTTTTCTTCTCCTAATTTTTTACCAGTTTCAACTTTATTAAGCCCGGTAAGTGCCCCATAATGTCTTTCGTTCAATTGCCATGCTTTTATAAATTTTTTTTTATCATCTAGTGACTCTTGAACTAGCTTAAGGGTGTTAATGGCTCTAAGTTGAAGTGATGAGTAATAATATTTAATTTTTATATTTTGATTTTTTATTAAATCCCCAGATTTTTTGGCCTCCAACTTACCATTTTCCGTTAAATCAACATCCACCCAGCCTGTAAATCTTTTCTCTAAATTCCAAGTACTTTGGCCATGTCTAATTAAAATTAAATAACTCATTTTTATTATAAGTAATTTAATATAAACAAAAATTTGTTACTGAAATGAAAAAAATACCTTTATTAACAAAAACTGCCTTCCACGCATCCAATATTGGACTGATTTTAATATATCTTTACCCAGGAAGTATTTTTGGTTGGCTGCTTTACGGTAATACTCAAAAACAACCACAATTAACACCAGACTTTATAATATTTTCATCAAATCATGTTTATGCTTTTGTTGCCTTGTCTCTGTTAGGAGTTATTTCATATAATGATAAAAAAATTGCAGTTTTATTCATATATTTATTTTTTATTTCAATAGTTTTAGAATTTTGTCACGCTTTAATTCCAGAAAGAAGTTTTGAATATCCAGACTTATTTGGGAATTTTTTTGGAGTAATTTTAATATTTATATCATTTAACTTATATAAATTTTTTAAAAATTGATAAATGATTCATAATTATTTTAAAAAAATTTTTTTATTTTTTTTTATTTCTGCGTGCTCATCCATTCCTCAAAATACTTCTAATAGTTGTAAGATTTTTGATGAAAGATATCTTTGGTATAAACATTCCAAAAAAGTTGAGCAAAAGTGGGGTACACCGATTTATATTCAGTTAGCAATTATTAAGATGGAGTCTGATTTTGATTGGCTTGCAAAACCACCTAGACAAAAATTATTTAAAGTAATTCCATTTAAACGTCCATCAAGCTCTTTTGGCTACTCTCAGGCTGTAAAGGGGACTTGGGAACAATATAAAAATGAAACAGGCAATAAACTTGCAACAAGAACAAGGTTCAAAGACAGTGTAGATTTTATTGGTTGGTATACAAATAAAACAGAATCTCTTTTAAAAATCTCTAAGAAAGATGCGTTTAGACAATATCTTGCTTATCATGAGGGGTGGGGTGGTTATAAAAATTATAAAAATAATCAAAAAGTTATAAGCTTAGCTAAAAAAGTAAAAAAACAATCAGATAAATATAAGTCTCAATTAAAAAAATGTCAGAAAAGGCTAAATAAAAATAAGTATATTATTTTTTAACGAAGTTGTTTTTTTAACTCAATATCAACAGCATCCATTCTTTTTGTATTTTTCGCTAATATTAAATACATTGTTGGAGTAATGTAGAGTGTAAAGAATGTTGATATAATCATTCCACCTAGGATAGTGGCACCTACAGCTAATCTTGAAGCCTCACCTGCACCTGGTCCAATATTACCTATAACTAGAGGCATCATTGCTATCATTGTGCTTATTGATGTCATCATTATTGGTCTAAATCTTAATTGGCAGGCTTCTTTAACTGATGCTTCAATATTTTTACCAGCTGTTCTTAACTGATTGGCATAATCAACAATTAAAATACTATTTTTAGTGGATATTCCAATTAGAATAACGAGTGCTATTTGTGAGAAGATATTAATAGTGCTATTTAAAAATAGGATAAAAACCAACCCTCCAAACAAGGCAAGAGGCACAGTTAACATGATAATAAATGGATGAATAAATGAATTAAAAGTTGCCGCCATTACTAAATATGCAGTTAAGAAGGCTAATCCAAAAATAACAAATAACTCATTGCTCGTCTCTTTTATTTCTTCTGATTTACCCTTCCATGCGATTTGATTAGAAGGGCTGACTTCATCCATAGTTTTTTCTAAATATGTAATTGCTTCAGTAAGTGTGTAGGATGGTGATATATTTGCAGAAATAGTTACAGCTCTCTGCCTGTTATATCTTGCTAATTTTTTTGCAGACCCTTTCTCACTGAATTCAACTAAATTTGCTAAAGAAACTAGTTTACCAGTACTTTCTGATCTAACAAATATTTTAGAAAGTCCTTCCTGAGATCTTCTATCTGCTAAGTACTGTTGAAGTATAATTGGGTATTCTTTACCAAGTCTATTAAATTTAGTTATAGTTTTTCCACCATAAAGAGTTTCTAAAGTTTTTCCAATTGAGTCAGTAGATATATTTAAGTCTTTAGCTTTATTTTTATTTATAATTAATTTAATTTCAGGTTTATCTCTGGAATAGTCAGATTCTATTCTTGATAAATTATTATTTTGTCTTAACTTTCTAATAACCTTAGATTGTATTTCTTCTAACTCTTCATAAGTGCTACCTAATATGACCATTTGGACCGGCTTGTTGTAACTAGAAACTCTAATAGATTGTGGTGATATTGGAAAAGCTACAGTTTCTGGGACTGTAACAATTTTTCCAATTGCCTCCCTCATTACTGTTTGTGAACTTTTTTCTCTATCAGCCCAATCATCTAATAATGCAATAATTATAAAACTATTAAATGAATTTTTATTGCTACCAAAACCGGGAACTCTCATTATAAATCTTTTATATGGACTGTCCTCAGCCTGAAGAAGTGGAATTAATCTTTTTTCAACATCTTCTGCTCTTTTTTCAGTATATTCAAAAGAACTCCCTTCATCTGTAAATCCAAGGACAAGATAAACCCCTCGATCTTCCATAGGAAGTAATTCTTTTTTTGTAAAATTGAACAAAATACCAGAGATAACAATAGTGAAAATGATAAATGAAATTATGATTTTTTTTTTATTTAACCAGTACATTAATGTTTCCTCGTAAAATTTTGATAATAATTTAAAAAATTTATCAAACTTAGTAACTATAAAATTTTGTTTTGGCTCTTTAGTTAAAAATTTACTTGCTAACATGGGTGATAATGTAAGTGCAACAAAAGACGACACCACAACCGAAAAAGATAAGGCTATTGCAGTTTCTCTAAATAATGTTCCTGCAATTCCATCTATAAAAATTAAGGGAACAAATACCGCAACTAGAATTAATGTTGTAGCAATGATTGCAAAACTAATTTGTTTTGACCCCTTATAAGCTGCAACTAAAGGACTCTCTCCATTTTCAATTCTTCTATAAATTGCATCAGTCATTATAACCGAGTCATCTGTTATTATTCCAATTGCTAAAATAAAGCTCAATAGAACAAAAATATTTATTGATAATCCAAATAAGTAAATACCCAAAAAGGATGCTATCAAACTTACAGGTAATGCAACTGCTGGAACAATCACTGCTTTTATATTTCCTAAAAATAAATAAATAATAATAACCACAAGTATAAAAGCAATTATTAAAGTTTTATAAACTTCGTTGATAGCGGTACCCACATAGGTTGCTCTATTAAAGGCCACCTCTATATTGAGATCGTCAGGTAATGTTTTTTTAACTTCATCTATTTTTTTGCCTATTTCTCTAGAAAGCTCTACTGTTGAAGCACCACTTTTTGCGTAAATACCAATTCCTACAGTTTTTAAATTTAGAGCATCCTTACTCTGTGCCTTAAAAAGATTTTTTTCTGAAACTGGACCAAACTCAATATTGGCAACATCTGCAAGTCTCACAATGCTGTTTTGATTTTTTTTTATAGGTAACGCTTTTAATTTTTCTATATCATTATATGATTTATCTAAATTTAGTACCAAATCAATATTGTTAGCTTCAAGAGTACCTGCTGGCAGGCTTACATTTTCTTTTCTTATTGCTTCCTCAACTTCTTGAATAGTTAAATTGTATGCCGCTAGTTTAATTGGATCTATCCAAACTCTGACACTTAAATCTCTTAAACCACCAGTTCTAATGGTTCCTACGTTCTTAACGCTCGAAAATTGATCTACCAAATATCTTTCAACATAATCCCCAAGTTCTAAATCACTCCAGGTTGCTGAAGATACAGCTAGCCACATAGTAGTTGAAAAGCCTGCTGACTGTTTAAGTATTTGAGGGGCGTCAGCTTCACTTGGTAATCTATCAACAATTCTTGCAACTCTTTCTCTTATATCGTTGGCTGCATTATCTAAGTTAATATCAGTATTAAATTCAACATTAATTGAACTACTTCCATTTTCTGATGTTGAGTTGATATTTTTTACTCCTTCTACTCCACCAATCACTTTTTCAATTACTTGAGTTACTTCTTGATCAATTATAGGAGCCGATGCAGATTTGTAGTCTACTTTAATTTGAACCACAGGAGGCTGTAAGCCTTCAGGCAATTCTCTTACAGGTAATTGTGAAAAAACAAATATTCCAAAAACAATTAATATAAGAGACATTACCCACGCAACAACTGGTCTTCTTATACTTACATCAGTTATAAACATTATTTTTTAATAGGTTTTATTTTGCCTTTAGGCCTAACTTTTTTTAATCCTTCAGCTACGATTAGATCTCCCTCACTTAGGCCTGAAAGAATCTCCACTTTGCCATCACCCCTTAATCCAATTTCAACCTCAGTCTTATTCACAATATTTTCATCAGATACTTTGTAAATATAAGACTTTTCACCTTCCATCATTATGCTCGTATCTGGAACACTCAAGGCATCTCTTAAATTAAATTTAACAGTTATTTCAAGTAACGATCCTGATAATAATTCTAACTCCTCATTATTAACTCTTATCCTAGATAATAAACTTCTTGTATCTGCATTAATTCTATTAGATATGAAATCAATTTTACCTTTGAAAACTTTATTCCCATAACTCGAAACTCTTGCTTCGACTGGTAATCCTTTTTTAATAAATGGCGCATAGCTTTCAGGGATTTTTATATCAGAGTAAATAGTTGAATTATCATCAAGAGTTATAATGAATATATTATCTGAAACAAATATATCTTCAGTTAATCCCGTGTACCCTAGAACACCACTAAAGGGAGCCGTTATGTTTCCACTTATAAGATTTAAAATTAAATCACCTTTTTTTACTTTTTCTTGTAATTCCAATTCACCATAGACATCATCTTTTCTGATTTTAAAAGTTTTACTCTTACTAGAAATTGCCGTTCCAAAAGTTTCTAATTTTTCAGAAAATTTTTCACTAATAACTTCAGCAACTATTATTCCAGGAGGAGGCATTTTGCTAAATTTTTTTTTGAAATGGTTTCCCACCATTGTTCTTGCGGTTATTACTAAAGCAATAACTAGAAAAAAAATGCTTACTACAGTGATAAATTTTGTAGATCTTTTCATAATATAATTTAAATCATTCCGTATTCAGCCCAAGAGCCGTCATAAATACAGGGAAGATATTTATCATTAATTAAAGAATAAGCTAGGGCCAAAACACACGCGGTAACTCCAGAACCACATGAAAAAACTACATTTTTTTCATTAATATCTTCCAAACTTGATTTAAAAATATTCCGAATGTCTTCTCGATTTTTAAATGTTTTGTTTTCATTTAAACATTCATTAAATGGTATACAAAAAGAATTTTTGATATTACCATTTCTCAATCCTTCTCTGGGCTCTGGAGCTTTACCTTCAAATCTTTCTTTGCTTCTCGCGTCGATGACTTTAAATTTTTGAGTATCAATATTTTGGTTTATCGAATTTTTATTTTTAACTAATTCTTTTTTTTCAAAACTTATATAATTAGACATTTTAATAGTTGGTAAATCATTTGTAATTTTTCTTTTTTCAAAAATCCATTTTTTAAGTCCTCCATTTAAAACATGAACTAATTTTGGATCATGCCCAAAATAAATAAAATTAAACCAACAACGACATGCGCTGGCAACATTTGAATTGTCATAGATAATTATTTCATCATTTTTTTTAATTCCCATTTTAGATACAATTTCTTCCCAATTATTTATTTCAATCAACATGTGTGGGAGTTCTGTATTTTTTTTTGAATTAAAATCTAAATCAAAAAAAAAAGCTTTTGGTATATGTCGAATTTTATATTCATTAAAACCATCCCTTTTTTCCTGGGGTAGATGCCATGAGCAATCAATAATTTTTACACGATCTAAATTTTTTTCTAACCAGTCAGTTTCTACTAAGGACATATTATCTCTTGTTTAGATACATTTGATGATATTCTTCTGCAGGGCAGTAATTTTTTAGTAAAGAAATTTTAGTTACAACTTTACCAGATAACTTTTGATTAACTTCTTTAAGAACCTTTTCAGCTATTTCTTTTTGATTACTATTTAAATAAAAAATTTCACTTCGATATTGTGTTCCAAAATCTAGCCCCTGAGAGTTTAAAGTTGTTGGATCATGAATTTCAAAAAAAGTACCTAAAATTTTTTCGTATGAAATAGTCTTTTCATCAAAATCGAGTTTAACAACTTCAGCATGATTGGTCTTTCCTGTGCACACTTCTTTGTATGTCGTTGTTGGATTATCACCCCCACAATATCCTACTTCTGTTTTTATAATTCCATCAATTTTACTAAATTTAATTTCTGGTCCCCAAAAACATCCAAGTGCTAAAACTGCTATTTCCATTGATTATGAATAAAATTAATCTACAAATTATTCATATGTTAAGTAAAAATCAATTAGGCTTTTTGTACATGTTTATGTCCATTTGTGCATTTTCTTTAATGGATGTTATAGTAAAGTGGTCTGTTGATTACCCAATTGGGCAAGTTTTGTTTTTCAGAGGTTTTTTTGGAATAGTTTTTTATTTTTTTGTAATACCAAGGGAGAGATTTCACAATTTTTATCAAACAGATAGACCTGGCTTACATACATTAAGATGTATATCGGGCTTAATTGCTTTAGTTGCAATATTTATAGCTTTAAGAAAACTACCTCTAGCAACCGTTGTCAGTATTTCTTTTGCGGCTCCAATATTTACAACTATTCTTTCAATTTTTTTGTTAGGTGAAAAAGTTGGAATTTATAGATGGCTAGCTGTTCTTATTGGTTTTATTGGTATTGTAATAATAGCAGAGCCCGGTGTCAGTGAATTAAATATTTATTATATTTTTCCAGTGATATTTTGTTTGGGACTTTCTTATGTTGCAATAACAATTAGACAATTATCATCAACGGAGCCAGTTTGGTTAATTTCTTTTTATTTTTCTTTATCTATAACTTTATTAAGTTTTTTGACAATTCCTCAAGGTTGGGTGATGCCAAGTTTTGAGCATTTCGTATTATTATCATTCATGGGTATTTTTGGTGGGGTTGCAAATTTATGGTTGAGTCAATCATACAAATACTCCGAAGTTTCTCTTGTAACTCCTTTAAAATATTTAGCTTTAGTTTTTGCAATATTTTTTGGATATTTTGTTTGGGAAGAAATTCCAACAATTAAAACATTAGTTGGATCTTTTTTAGTAATTATTTCGACATTAATAATTTTTAGAAGAGAAATTTATAAAAAAAAATTATTACCTCTAAATCAATAAATGGTGAACTCCCCCAAATACTGGAATACCGCAAAGAAATATTTATCAAAGAAAGATAAAGTAATGTCTAAATTAATTAAAAATTATCAAAGTCCATCTGAAACTATTTTAACATCTAGAAGAGATATTTTCTTTTCATTGTGCAAAAGTATTATAGGTCAACAAATAAGTGTTGCGGCAGCCAATGCTGTTTTTCTTAGGTTTAAAAAAAAATGTAATAATCGAATTAATGCCAAAACAGTTTCAAATTTAACTTTTTCTCAAATCAAAAGCTGCGGGTTAAGTCGTCAAAAAGTTTTTGGTATAAAAAACTTAGCAAAACAAATAATAGATAAATCTTTTAATCCAAAACTTATTTCTAATATGAACGATGAGGAAGCTATAATTTACCTTTCAAATTTGAGACAAATTGGAAGGTGGTCTGCAGAAATGATATTACTTTTTACTTTTAATAGATCAAATATTTGGCCAATACAAGATATAGGCCTTCTAAGAGCAGTTTCTAAAAACTACAAAAAAAATTATTTACCACCAGAAAAATTTATAAATACTCTTAAAAAAAAATTTTCACCCTATTGTTCTGTTGCGACATGGTATTTATGGAGAAGCATAGATCCTGAGCCAATTCAGTATTAAACTCCCTCAACAATTTGAATATGTCTATTAAATTCGCTATTACCAATTTTCATTGCCTCTTGGTATTCAGGAGAATTATAACATTTTAAAGCATCCTCCATTGCTGGAAACTGTATTAGAACAGTTCTTGGTGAAGGATTACCCTCGATAGTTTCTACCTTGCCACCTCTTGCTAAAATAATTCCCTTATATTTTTTTATAGCTGGGGAAGCTTTCTCAGCATATCTTTTAATATTCTCAGAATTTTTCATATCTTTATAAATTGCAATCCAATAAGCTTTCATAATTAATCAATCCAATCTTTAAATTTCTCTAAATTATTATTTATATATGATGGTAATTTTTTCAAATCATATTTTTCAAGCTTGCTTCCATGACCTATTTTCTGAACTTTTTTATCTAAACTTAGATCATAAATTGCCTGTTGACTTACAATTAGTTTATTAATCTCTTCAACAGACAAAGGATTAACATCAAATTCCCTATGATGAAGATAAGATTTAAGTTTATGGCTTATTTCTTCAGCTGATTTAATATTAGTGAAATGCCAACCACCTTCATTAACAAACTTAATATCAGAATATTTTGTTTCTGAAAAATTAATATCAAATCTATAAAAAGGATATTTCTTGTTTTTTATGTTTCT
>CAJQSU010000025.1 GCA_905616435.1 uncultured Candidatus Pelagibacter sp.
CAAAAAATATTAACAGTTTAAAAGGTATCAATAATATAGATGGATTTTTGATAGGTGGTGCATCTCAAGTTTCAAATAATTTTATTGATATAATAAAAAAAACCTATAGTTAGTCCGCATGGAAAATATTCTATTAGTGTTAAACATTATATTTGCAATCATTCTTGTTTTATTAATTTTAATGCAAAAATCTGAGGGTGGTGCTCTTGGAATTGGAGTTTCTCAAGAAAACATGATGTTTTCTAAATCTGCTGGAAATTTTATGACCAAGGCTACGGCAGTGATAGCTACGCTTTTTATAATTTGCAGTCTTGCTTTAACTATTATTTCAAGAGGGGAGCTGACTCCAACAAGTTCAGTTTTGGACACCATCGAGGAAAAAACTGAGGATACTCCATCAATTCCTGAAAATAATTAGTTCTTTTCAATCTCTTTATTTATCACTATAAGATAATTCCATGGCGCGATATATTTTTGTCACAGGCGGTGTGGTCTCATCATTAGGCAAAGGACTCTCTTCCGCTTCATTGGCATATCTCTTACAATCAAGAGGTTACAAAGTAAGAATTAGAAAATTAGATCCATATTTAAATGTTGACCCAGGTACAATGAGTCCATTTCAGCATGGTGAAGTTTTTGTAACTGATGATGGTGCTGAAACTGATTTGGACTTAGGTCATTATGAAAGATTTTCTGGGGTATCAGCAAAAAAATCTGACAATATTACAACTGGTAGAATTTATAGTGATGTTTTAAAAAAAGAACGTAAAGGCGAGTATCTTGGAAAAACAGTTCAAGTTATTCCACATATTACTGATCGTATAAAACAATTTATTAAAAACGATTCATCTAAGGAAGATTTTGTTATTTGTGAAATAGGCGGTATTGTTGGAGACATTGAAAGCTTACCATTTGTAGAAGCTATTAGACAATTTGCGAATGATGTTGGAAAAAAAAATGCTCTTTTTATTCATTTGACGTTAGTTCCTTATTTAAAAGCATCAGATGAAATAAAAACTAAACCTACACAACATTCTGTTAAAGAATTAAGGAGCATAGGTATACAGCCTGATATTATAATTTGTAGATCTGAAAGACCCATCCCACTAGATCATAGAAAGAAAATTTCTTTATTTTGTAATGTAGATATTAAAAATGTAATTGAGACAGTTGATGTCAGAACTATTTATGAAGCACCATTGAGTTTTTTTAGGGAAAAATTGGATATACAAGTATTAAATTATTTTAAATTAAAGTCAAAAAAACCAGTTAACCTTAATCCTTGGAGAAAAATAACAAAAATAATTTTACAAAATAAAAAAAATGTCAATATTGCAATTATTGGAAAGTATGTAGAATTAAAAGATGCATATAAATCTTTAGACGAAGCATTAACTCATGGAGGAATTAGCAATAAGATAAAAGTTAATTTGGTCAGAATAGACTCTGAAAAGTTGAAAGTTTCACAAATTAAGAAAAAACTAAAAAATATTTCAGGAATTTTAATCCCTGGTGGTTTTGGTAAAAGAGGTACAGATGGAAAAATTGAAGCAATCAAATACGCTAGATTAAATAAAATACCATTCCTTGGTATTTGTTATGGAATGCAAATGGCAATAATTGAATTTGCAAGAAATCAACTTAATTTAAAGAATGCTACTTCAAGCGAATTTAATAAAAAAGGCTTACCAATAATTGGATTAATTAATGAATGGACCAAAGATGGTAAGACGATTAAGGGAACTGATAAAGACCTTGGTGGAACAATGAGATTAGGTTCATATGACGCTAAGCTTAAAGAAAACTCTCTAATTAGAAGAATTTATAAATCAAAATTAATTAAAGAGAGGCATAGACACAGATATGAAGTTAATATTGCTTTCAAAGATAAGTTTGAGAAGAAAGGTATGATTTTTTCAGGTTTGTCACCTGATAATAAATTACCTGAGATTATTGAGCTTAAAAATCACCCTTGGTTTATAGGAGTTCAGTTTCATCCAGAATTTAAATCTAGACCTTTGGCTCCTCATCCATTATTCTCTTCTTTTATCAAAGCAGCAAAAAATCATAAATGAGCAACATTAAAGTAAATTGTGGAAATATTGAAATATCAAACGATAATAAAGTTTGTATTATAGCTGGGCCTTGCCAACTTGAAACTGAACAGCATGCAATGGATATGGCTGGAAAAATTCAAGAAATTACTAAAAAATTTGGTCTTGGATTTATCTACAAAACTTCTTTTGATAAAGCTAATAGAACTAGCCTAAAAGGTCAGAGAGGGGCGGGCATAGATGCGTCTCTTCCAGTATTTGATAAATTAAAAAAAGAATTTAATATTCCAATTCTAACAGACATTCATAATGCGGAACAATGTTCACTTGTTGCAGATCATGTTGATGTTTTACAAATACCTGCTTTTTTGTGCAGACAAACGGACCTTTTAATTGCAGCTGCAAAAACTAACAAGATTATTAATGTTAAAAAAGGGCAGTTTTTAGCTCCATGGGATATGGTAAATGTTACTAAAAAAATTGCCGATTCAGGAAATAAAAAAATTTTAGTTACAGAAAGAGGAGCGAGCTTTGGTTATAATACTTTAGTTTCTGATATGAGGTCATTACCAATTATGGCTAAGAATGGTTACCCAGTAATTTTTGATGCAACACATTCGGTTCAACAGCCTGGAGGGCAAGGAGACTCCTCAGGAGGACAAAGAGAATTTGTTGAACACTTAGCAAGAGCTGCTGTTGCAGTAGGTGTTGCGGGTGTTTTTATAGAGACACACCAAGATCCTGATAATGCACCTTCAGATGGTCCCAATATGGTTCCTTTAAATAAATTAGAAAATTTATTAAAACAACTTACAGATATAGATAACTTAATTAAAAATTAGTGAGTAAAATTATAAAAGTTAAAGCTCGTCAAATATTTGACAGTAGAGGAAATCCTACAATCGAAGCGGATGTTTATACAAAAGATATTAGTGCATCAGCTATTTGTCCATCGGGAGCTTCAACGGGAACTCATGAAGCATTTGAAAAAAGAGATAAAAATAACAAAAAATACCTAGGCAAAAGCGTTCTAAGTGCAGTTAATTTAGTTAACACAAAAATTTCAAAAAAACTTAAAGGTCAAAGTATCCACAATCAAGAACGTATAGATGCTTTATTAATTAATTTAGATGGAACAAAACAAAAAACAAACTTAGGAGCCAATGCAATGCTAGCAGTTTCAATGGCAGTAAAGAAACTTTCCGCAAAAGCTAAAAAACTTCCATTATATAAAACTTTTATAGTTAAAAATAATTTTCAGTTACCATACCCATTAATGAATGTAATTAATGGTGGTGCCCATGCAAATAATGGTCTCAGAATACAAGAGTTTATGATCAGACCTGATAGTGCAAAAAATTTTTCAGATGCGGTGAGAATTTGTTTTGTCGTAATTAAAAATTTAAGCAAATTGATTAAAAGCAAAGGATTATCAACATCAGTAGGTGATGAAGGTGGCTTTGCACCAATGATTAATAATAATAATCAGGCACTTGATTTGATTGTTTCTGCAATTAGAAAATCTGGCTTTATTAATGGAAAAGATGTTTCTATTTGTTTAGATGTTGCTGCTAACGAGTTACATAAAAAAAATAAATACTCAATACATTCAAACAGTTTTGTTTCAGTTGAAAAATCAATTCAAGAATACCAAAAAATGATTAAGAAATATAAAATTAAATCTATAGAAGATCCTTTTGCTGAAAATGACTGGACTGCTTGGAGTAAACTTATGAAATCTACAAATCAAGTTCAAATTGTAGGTGATGATTTGTATGTTACAAACTTGGAAAGACTAAAAAAAGGTTTTTTAAACATCTCTTCAAATGCCATATTGATCAAATTAAATCAAATCGGTACAGTTTCTGAAACAATTGATGTTATTAAATTTGCTCAGGAAATTGGTTATAAAACAATTATTTCACACAGATCAGGAGATAGTGAAGACACGTTTATTGCAGATTTAGCCGTAGGAACAAATTCAAATCAAATTAAGACTGGATCTTTAGCTAGATCTGAGAGAGTTGCGAAATATAACCAATTAATACGTATTGAAGAACAGCTTGGAAATAAAGCCAAAATGAATAAAATTCATTAATGCTTAAGATTTTAAAAATAAATTATTTTTTATTAGTCTCAACATTTTTGATTTTATATTTTTTTTTTAACTTAATGTCAGGGGAAAGAGGTTTGGTTTCATATTTTGAAAAACAAACAATTCTTCATAATTTAAAAGAAAAAGAGAAGCAGTTAACCAATAAAATTAAAGGGGTAGATTTTAAGAATACTCTATTGAGTGACAATCTTGACCTTGATTATATAGAAACTTTAATTAGAGAGAGGTTTTTATTTGGCAAAAAAGAAGAAAAAATTTATATAATTAAATCTAATGAAAACTAGACATCCAGAAAAAGTAAACAAACCCATAAATCCAATTAAGAAAAAACCTGCTTGGATTAAATCTAAATTAACTAATAGTAAGGAGTTTTTTTTAACAAAAACTATAGTTAATCAAAATAATCTTGTCACTGTTTGCCAAGAAGCAAACTGCCCAAACATAACAGAGTGCTGGAGTAAAAGACATGCAACTTTTATGATCATGGGCGACACTTGCACTAGAGCATGTGCATTCTGTGATGTAAAAACTGGAAAACCAGAAAAATTAGATCCACTTGAACCTTATAAAATTTCTAATGCTGTTAAAAAATTAAATTTAAAACATGTTGTTATTACCTCGGTAGACAGAGATGACCTTAATGATGGAGGGTCAAATCATTTTTTTGAAGTTATAAATGCAATTAGAAAAAAAAATCTAAATACCTCTATTGAAGTATTAACGCCTGATTTTTTAAGAAAAGGTGATGCCTATAAGAAACTTCTTGAAGCCGACCTAGATGTTTTTAACCATAATATCGAAACAGTACCTAGGCTTTATTTAAAAGTTAGACCTGGTGCTAGGTACTTCGGGTCATTAGAGCTTTTACAAAATGTTAAAAAAATAAATAAAAAAGTATTTACAAAATCTGGATTAATGGTCGGCTTAGGTGAAGATAGAGATGAATTATTACAAGTAATGGATGATTTAAGATCTGCAGAGGTAGATTTTTTAACCATAGGGCAATATCTACAGCCATCGGTTAAACACCACCCTTTAAACAGATATTACCATCCTGATGAGTTTAAAGAATTAGAAAATATTGCAAAATCAAAAGGTTTTCTTTTAGTTTCATCATCCCCTTTAACAAGATCGTCATACCACGCTGACGAAGATTTTGCACAACTACAAAAAAATAGATTAGAAAATTATAATGCCCAAAGCCTCAGTTAAGAGACTTATAGAATGTAAAAAAGAAGAACTAATTAAATTAGTTTTGGATATCGAAAAGTACCCAGAATTTGTACCATTTTGTTATGATGCAAAAATACACGAAACAGAAGAAGATGAAAGTGTAGTAAAAATTATTGCTGATCTTACAATTGGAAAGGGTCCTTTTAAAGCTACCTATAAAAGTGATGTTAGATATAGTAAAAAAGAAGACTCAATTTTTGTTACAAATATTGATGGCCCATTAAATCATTTAGAAAATAGGTGGTTTTTTAAAAAAAAAAATGAAAATACCGAAATATCTTTTGATATAAATTTTGAAATAGAAAATAAATTTTTAAATATCATTATGGAAAAATCTTTTCAATATGGGTTAAATAAAATAGCAGATTCTTTTCAAGAAAGAGCAAATAATTTATTTAAGGGTAAATAAAAAAGATACCAGTATTAGTACAATTGATGATTGTGCCCCGCACGAAGTTGATCTTCATACTTATTGACTTCAAAACAACAAGTTAACAAAAGTTATTTTCATTAACTATTAACACCACTTACTTCTAGACTTATGTCGATTTGCCTCAATAATCTTCACTGCAAAATTACTACACATCACCTTATATTCTGCTAAAGTTTTTGAATGAAAAAAATACTATCTAGATGCGCCGATTGTGCTGAAGATAATCATATGCTCATACAAGTAAACTCTGGACTTGAAACAATATTCCTTTGTAGTGATTGCCATAACCTTAAATATTCAAAGGAAGTACAAAATGAAATTAAATATACTGAAAAAGAAAAAAGTTAAAAAGAAAGAAACTAGTTATTATGGACTAGGAAAATTTAACTATTTTATCTTTAAATTTCTTTGTTCTCGCTTTCGTCTTTAACAGTTAAAAATCTATGAATGTATTTATAATTTTATCAATACTTATAATTGTAATAGGGGTTATATTATTAGTAACCAACCCATCAGTATTATTTAAATGGAATTGGAATGAAAAATCAGGAAAGGACAAAATACTAATGTTTCTATTTTATAGTATTTTGGTTTATATAATAAATATCATTTTTTGGATCATGAAGTAAATAAGAGATTAAAGTATGTTAGTGAATTTTATTGAGTGATGGTGCCCCCGCACGGAGTCGAACCGCGGACCTATTGATTACAAATCAATTGCTCTACCAGCTGAGCTACAAGGGCATAACTGTTTTCTATTAAGAAATTACAAACTAATCAAGAATTTTTTTTTAAATAACTTAAATGATGAAAAACAATAGCTGCGCTATTTGATATATTTAAGCTTTCAACATTTTGATCAATATCAATTTTAACCAAAAAATCCGTATATTTTCCTGTATGTTCTCTCATGCCAAACCCCTCTGACCCAAATAAAAGAACATTTTTTCCTTCCCATTTAACTTTGGTAAAATTTTTATCCCCTTTAGCATCAAAACCATAAACCCAAAAATTTTTCTCTCTTAAGTTCTTAAGAGTTGAGTTGATATTCGAAACTTCAAATATATTTAAATGCTCCATGCAACCACTTGCAGCTTTATACATTAACTTGCTATCTGAGGGAAATTGTCTTGCCTTTACAATTAGTCCATCGATATTAAAAGATGCAGCACTCCGAATTAATGCCCCAATATTTCTTGGATCGGTTACCTCATCAATACAAACAAATGTAAGTTTATTTTTTCCTTTTATAAACTCTTTTAAGTCAGGCTGATCTAAGTGCTCTACTTCAGCAATGTACCCGCTATGCATTATTTGATCTTTTGAAGTATATTTGTCCAATTCTTTTTTTGATTTAAAATAAACCTTAACATCTTCAAGAACATTTTTTTTTGGATTTTTTCTATGAATATTTTTTTTACTTTCCTCGGTTAAAAATACCTTTAAAACCTTCCTATTGGGGTTTCTTAGGGCTTCAACTACAGCATGCTGTCCCACGATCAAAAAAGATGATTTATTCATAAAATTATCGATGTTTTACATGTTTTTTGAGATATTTTCTTATTAAATCTCGTGTTGCAATTGCATAAATAAAATATATAAAACGCGTATTGTTTGAAGCTTTATTGAACAAGGGGACACTTCCCCTAAAGTGGAGGGGTTCCAGAGCGGTCAAATGGGGCGGGCTGTAAACCCGTTGACTTCGGTCTTCGAAAGTTCGAATCTTTCCCCCTCCACCACTCAATGAAACTTTAAGTAATACTGGAGTGTTACTCTTGGGGTTGTGCGGGTGTGGTTCAATGGTAGAATGCTAGCCTTCCAAGCTGGATGTAAGGGTTCGATTCCCTTTACCCGCTCCAAGATGAAGAAATTATTAATAAAAATAAAAACTGAGGTAATAACGTAATGTCAAAAGAAAAATTTGTAAGAAATAAACCGCATTGTAACATTGGAACAATTGGTCATGTCGACCACGGTAAAACAACTTTAACTGCAGCTATAACAATTACATTAGCTGAAGTAGGTGGGGCAAAAGCAGTTGCTTACGATCAAATCGATAAAGCACCAGAAGAAAAAGAAAGAGGGATAACTATCTCTACTGCACATGTTGAGTATGAAACTGAGAAAAGACATTACGCACATGTAGATTGTCCAGGTCACGCTGATTATGTAAAAAATATGATAACAGGTGCAGCTCAAATGGATGGAGCTATCCTAGTAGTTAATGCTGCTGATGGTCCTATGCCTCAAACTAGAGAACACATTCTTTTAGGAAGACAAGTTGGAATCCCAGCAATGGTTGTTTACCTAAATAAAGTTGATCAAGTAGATGATAAAGACATGATTGATCTTGTAGAAGAAGAAATTAGAGAACTTTTAACTTCATATAAATATCCTGGAGATAAAACTCCAATCATTAAGGGTTCAGCATTAGCGGCAGTAGAAAAAAGAGATGATGAAATTGGAAAGAATTCAATTTTAGAATTAATGAAAGCTGTTGATGATTTCATTCCACAGCCAGTTAGAGATATTGACAAACCTTTTTTGATGCCAGTTGAAGATGTTTTTTCAATTTCTGGAAGAGGAACAGTTGCAACCGGTAGAATTGAATCTGGTGTTGTTAAGACTGGTGAAGAGGTTGAAATCGTTGGTATTAAAGAGACTAAAAAATCAGTTTGTACTGGTGTTGAAATGTTTAGAAAACTTTTAGACTCAGGTGAAGCTGGTGATAACGTAGGTATCTTGCTTAGAGGTGTTGAGAGAGATGATATTGAAAGAGGACAGGTTCTCTGTAAGGCAGGATCAATCACTCCGCATACTAAATTTGAAGCTCAAGCCTATGTACTTAAAAAAGATGAGGGTGGAAGACACACTCCTTTTTTTACAAAGTATAGACCTCAGTTTTATTTTAGAACAACAGACGTTACTGGTGAAGTAGAATTACCAGCTGGTACAGAAATGGTTATGCCAGGGGATGATGCTAAATTTACTGTAAAATTAATTACACCAATTGCGATGTCAGAGAAATTAAACTTTGCCATTCGAGAAGGTGGAAGAACTGTTGGAGCAGGAGTAGTAACTAAAATTATAGAGTAAGCTCTATATAGGAGTGTAGCTCAATTGGTAGAGCGCCGGTCTCCAAAACCGGAGGCTGAGGGTTCGAGTCCCTCCGCTCCTGCCAATTTGAGTTTAATAATTATGAGAAACCCAATTAAATTTATTCAAGAGGTAAAACAAGAAGCTTTTAAAGTTTCATGGCCCTCAGGTAAAGAAACTATGCAAGGAGCATTAATGGTTTTTGCTATGGCAGTTATAATGTCTCTTTTTTTTCTACTTCTTGATCAGGCTTTAAAGTTTCTCTTAGAACTACTGCTAAAGGTGAGTATATAATGAAGAATTGGTATATTGTTCAATCACATTCAAATTTTGAGAATAAAGTTGCTGGATTAATTAAAGAAGAAGCTGAAAAAGCAGAAATATCAGAAAAATTTGAGGAAATAGTTGTACCAACTCATGATGTTACTGAAGTTAAAAGAGGAAAAAGAACTCAAAGAAAAAAGAAATATTTTCCTGGCTATGTTTTGATAAAAAGTGAAATGGACAACAATATTTACCATATGATAAAAAATATAAAAAGGGTAAGTGGTTTCCTAGGCACTAAAGGGATCCCAGTTCCAGTTTCGGATAAAGAAATTGAAAAAATTTTAGGACAAATAAAAGATGGTGTGGCTCAGCCAAAATCTGGTATAGAATATAACATTGGTGAAAAAGTCCAAGTAGTAGACGGTCCTTTTGCTTCATTCAGTGGAATGGTTGAAGAAATAGATGAAGAAAAATCTAGACTTAAGGTTTCAGTTTCTATATTTGGTCGTCCAACACCAGTTGAGCTAGAATATAATCAAGTAGAGAAAGCAAGTTAATGGCTGCAAAAAAAGAAATTAGTGGATTTATAAAATTACAGATTAAAGGTGGTCAAGCTAATCCAGCTCCACCAGTCGGACCTGCATTAGGTCAACGTGGTGTTAACATCATGGAATTCTGTAAAGCATTCAATGAAAAAACTAAATCGATGGCAGGAAAACCTGTTCCAGTTGAGATTACAGTTTATAAAGATAAAAAATTTGATTTTAAGATTAAGTCACCACCTGCATCATATTTTATAAAAGAAGCTGCTAAATTAAAAAGTGGCTCTAAAGAACCTGGAAGAAATGTTGTTGCTTCAATTACCAGACAACAAGCTGAAGAAA
>CAJQSU010000026.1 GCA_905616435.1 uncultured Candidatus Pelagibacter sp.
AAACAACTTTACTTCATAAGCCCGTATAGATCTTTGAACGTCTTGAGAGTTAATTTTGTTTACTATCAGTGAATCTATCTCAATAAGTCTTTTGTAAAATCTTTCTTGCCCAATAGATTTTTGTAATAACCTAATCTTGTTTCGAAATTTTAAAGGAATTGAAGGAATCTCCACTAAACCTTCAGTTAAAGCTTTGAAATATAAACCAGTTCCTCCAACTAAAATTGGGATTTTTTTTCTTCTCTTAATTTCTTTGATCTTTTTAATAACTATTTTTAGCCAATCACCAGTAGAGAAGTTTTTATTAAATTTCTGAGAACCATATAAGTGATGTTTAATTTTTTGAAAATTTTTTTTAAGAGGTCTGGTAGTTAAAATTTTTAAATCTTTATAAACTTGCATGCTATCTGCATTAACAATTTCTCCTTTAATTTTTTTTGCTAATTTAATTGCAAAATCAGATTTTCCTGATGCAGTAGGCCCATAAATTAAAACAATTTTGGATTTTAAATCCATTATCTACTTTAATTTAACACCAATATATCTTCTTTGGTTTTCGCTATTGTAAACAACTAACAAAATTGTTTTTTGATTTGTGCTTAAAACTTGTTTAACAATCTGATTTAAATCATCAGCTGATTTTACTTTTTTCTTTTGAGCTTCAATTATAACGCTATTTAGTTCAATGGAATTAATTAAAGGGCTATTATTTTCAATTTTTGTAATAACCAATCCACTTGTTTGATTGGGAAGTTTTCTTTGATTAATGTCTTCACTATTTAATTTTCTGACTGTTATTTTTAAATTATCTATTGTGCTTTCAATTGGTGAGGATTTTTCTTTAACTTTAACTTTAATATCTTCTGAAGTTTCTAGGCGTCCCAATTTTATTTTTTTTGTAATTTCTTTTTTGTTTCTCCAAATTTTAACTTCAACTCTTTTACCAACTTCTGTTTTTGCTACTATTATTGGTAGTTCTTTCATCTCTTGAATCTTTTCACCATTAAATTCTAAAATAATATCACCGGCTTTTACTCCGGCTTTATCTGATGGACTGTTATCTGCTACGCTTGCAACTAACGCTCCTCTTGGTTCATCTAATTCTTCAACTTCAGCAATTTCTTTTGTTACTTCTTGAATTCGAACTCCAAGCCATCCTCTTTTTGTTTCTCCAAATTCTAATAACTGATCAATAACTGCTTTTGCACTGTTAGAGGGTATTGAAAAACCAATTCCAATAGAACCACTTCTTCCTAAAATTGCTGTATTAATTCCTATCACATCACCGTTCATATCAAATAAAGGACCACCTGAATTACCAGAATTAATGGATGCATCAGTTTGAATATAATCTTCATACCTCGATAAACCAATTGATCGATTTCTTGCTGAGATAATTCCAGATGTAACCGTACCACCTAAACCAAACGGGTTACCGATGGCCATTACCCAGTCACCAATTCTTGCTTTATCTGAGTCTCCGAATTGAACTGGAATAAATTTTTCTTTAGTTACTAATTGTAATATAGCTATGTCTGACAAAGGATCAGCGCCAATTACTTTTGCTTTATATTCTTTGTCACCATTAACTCTTACTACAATATCTTCTGCATCTTGAATTACATGGTTATTGGTAACTATAATTCCTTTTTCATCAATTATAAAGCCTGATCCTAAAGCTGAAGATTTTCTTTCTTTAGGTTCACCAAATTCTTTAAACATATCTTCAAATGGAGAGCCTGGAGGAAATTGAAAAGGAAACGGATTAGAACTTGTAACTACTGTTTGAGTTGTAGAAATATTTACAACAGATGGCATTAATCTTTCAGCAAGATCTGCAAAAGATTCTGGTACTGATGTTGAGTTTGATATCGTTGAATTACTAAATGTAAATAATAATATTAAGAATATAGCTTTAATTTTTTTCATATTAACTTTTAATGTAATAGACAACTATAAATCCTAAGACTGCAAATATCAATCCGCCTATTCTTAATTGACTATTAGTCACATCATTTAATTTTAATAAAATACTTTTCATTTTAGATGGAAATAAAGCATATAAAATTCCCTCGATGAAGAGGAATAAACCAAAAGCTATAATTAGCTCCCTCATAGTATTTGAGATTTATTGTTTAGGTTTGATATTTCCAAAAAACTTAAAAAATTCGCTATCTGGAGATAAAATTACAGAAGTGTCTCCACCTATTAAGGCAGTTTCATAGGCTTGCATTGCTCTGTAAAAAGAAAAAAATGCCGGATCCCTCCCGAAAGCTTCAGCAAAAATTGCATTTCTTTCACCATCACCTTCACCTTTCATGATCTCAGAATCTTTATTAGCATTAGCTAGTAATACTGAAACATCTTTATCAGCTGTTGAAGTAATAGTTACAGCCATTTCAGCTCCTCTTGCTCTAAATTCTTTAGCTTCTTTTTCTCTTTCAGTCTGCATTCTTCTAAAAATTGCTTCACTGTTAGCCTCAGGTAAATCTGCTCTTTTAATTCTAACATCTATTATTTTAATACCAAAATTTCCAGCTTCTGCATTTACTAGCTCTTGAATTAAAGCCATTTGTTTACTTCTGTCTTTTGATAGTAGTGTTTGTAATTCCTGTTGCCCAAGAACATTTCTAAGTCTTGAGTTAATAATTGTTGCTAATCTTGATCTTGCAACTCTTTCGTTTCCAACGGAGATATAGAATTTTAATGGGTCTGTAATTTGAAATCTAGCAAAAGCATCAACAATCAATCTTTTTTGGTCTGATGCAATTACTTCAATTGGTGGTGTATCAAGATTTAAAATTCTACTATCTAAAAAAACTACATTTTGGATAAAAGGAACTTTAAAATTTAAGCCTGGTTCTAATATAATTTTTTTCGGATCACCAAATTGGAGAACGATAGCTTGATTAACCTCTTTAACTACAAAAACTGAGAAGAAGATTAGCGCTACGATTACAGCAGTAACTGGTAATAAAATTTTTTCTATTTTCATTAGTTGCTTACTTTCTTTTTACCTAGTTCTGGTAACGGAAGATAGGGTATCACTCCTGATCCTGCGTTTTTTTCAATTATTACTTTTTCTATATCAGCTAAAACTTTTTCCATAGTCTCTAGGTACATTCTTTCTTGTGTAACCTCTTTAGCTTTTGCATATTCGGTATATATAGAAACAAATCTACTAGCTTCACCCTCTGCAGCTGCAACAACTTTTTGTTTGTATGCTTCTGCTGCTTGCATAATTTTTGCAGCTTCACCCCTTGCTCTCGGTATAACATCGTTAGCATATGCCTCTGCTTCATTTTTAGATCTCTCCATATCAGCTCTGGCTGCTTGGACATCTCTGAATGCGTCAATCACTTGATCGGGTGGATCAGCTTTTTGTGTTTGAACCTGTGTAATTTGAATACCACTGTTGTATTCATCCAAAATTGATTGAATAATTTCTTGTGTCTCAATTTCGATTTTTGCTCTTCCTTCAGTCAAAATTTGTTGAATTCTACTTTTTGCAATAACTTCTCTCATCGCTGTTTCGGCGGCAGCTTTTACAGTCCCTTCAGGATCTTGAATTTGAAATAAAAACATACCCGCATCTTTGATTACCCAAAATACTGAAAAATCTATATTAACAATATTTTCATCACCAGTTAACATTAAACTTTCTTGTGGAACATCTGCAACTCCTCCACCTTGTGAAAAACCACTATCTCTTTCAGATCTAAATCCAATATCCATTCTATTTACTTTTGTGACCTTTGGTGTTTGAACAGACTCTACTGGAAAGGGTATATGATAATTAAGACCAGGTTGAGTTGTTTTTATAAATTTACCAAATCTTAAAACAACACCCTGTTCATCAGGAAGTACTCTATATAACCCGCTCGCTAACCACAAAAAAACAATAATTAATAATCCTAGAATTATCGGTCTGCCTCCTGAAGATTTTCCTCCAGGCAAAAAATTTTTTATTTTATCTTGAAGTTCTCTAATAATTTTATCAACATCAGGAGGTATCGGGCCTTTACCAGAACCATTACCACCTGGAGGAGTTCCCCATGGGGTATCATCTTTTTGTTGAAAATTGTTAGACATATAGTATGTATATATAGTATCTAATCGTCATTACAAGTTTGATGTGACAATAAATCAAAAAACGATCTAACTTTATGGATAAAAAAAAACTTGATGAAAATGACACAATAAAAAATCAAGGATCAAAATTTTCTGCAATACTGCATGCTTTTAAATCACCTGAGACTCTAATATATTTAAAACAAATTATCAGAGAAATTCCTAGAATTAGAAAGAATATTGAAAGATTAAAAAAATACGGAATTAAGCATATCTTACAGCAGATCAACCATGAAATTTTTTACACTCATTTTCAAAAACATTACTATTCCAAAAAAAATATAGTTAAACCTATTAATCATGAAAATAGATTCAAAAAGATTACTTTAGATACTACATATTTCAATACAGAATTATGTGAAATTGGTAGAAAATATAATTCAGATAAATCTCCTCATAATCCAGATAAATTCAGACACGCTTATACTGGAATATATCATTTTCTTTTTTATAAAATAAAAAATGAAAAAATAAATGTTGCAGAAATAGGTATAAATAAGAATGATGGAATGAAAATGTATAGAGATTATTTTAAAAATGCAAACTTGTATGGTTTCGAATTAAAATCTGAGCTTATTAATAGTGCGATAAAAGATAATTTATATAATACAAAATATTTCTCAATGGACGTAGATAGCCCATCGAGTATTAAAGAAGCTTTAACAAAGTCTGAAGTTAAATTTGATATAATTATTGATGACAGTTCTCATATGTTTGATCACCAAATTAATATTATAAAAAATAGTATTTCATATTTAAAAAAAGATGGATATTTAATAATTGAGGATATTTTTAATAATAAAAAAATTTTCGATGAGCAGCACTATTATGAAGAATTAAAAAACTTTGCTAATTATTTTTCAGAAATTTACTTTGTTCAAAGTGAACATTTAAATAGATATTCTCCATTTTTTGACAATGATAAACTTTTAGTATTGAGGAAATCTTAATTGATAGAAAAAAAAAAAATTTTTGAGAAGAAACCAATAATTGGTACTAAATACACAATAGCAATATCAAGTGCTAAAGGTGGTGTTGGTAAATCTACATTTGCAACAAATCTTGCTTTGGCATTAAAACAAATTGGCTGCAAAGTTGGTTTGCTTGATGCTGATATTTATGGGCCGTCTATTCCAAAAATGTTTGATATTAATGAAAAACCAAAAAGTGATGGTCAAAAATTAGAACCAATAATAAAGTATGATATTCAATGTATGTCGATTGGTTTTTTAGCTGATCAGCAAACACCAATGATTTGGCGTGGTCCAATGGTTACAAGCGCTATTAAGACTTTTACTCAAAAAGTAAATTGGAAAGATTTAGACTTTATTATAGTGGATATGCCTCCCGGTACTGGAGATACACAATTAACTTTTTCACAAGAGATTAAAATGGATGGAGCAATAATAGTTTCCACTCCTCAAGAGGTAGCTCTTCTAGATGTTATAAGGGGAATTAAGATGTTTGATAAACTTGGAGTAAAAATTTTAGGTTTAGTTGATAATATGAGTTTTTTTACTGGAGATGATGGTAAAAAATACAAAATTTTTGGTGAAGGAGGTGTTAAGAGGACTGCAAAAGAATTTCAAAAAGAATTTTTAGGTGAAATTCCAATTGATTCAGAGGTTGGGAAGTGTGGAGATGAAGGAAAGCCTATTGTTGAGGCTAATCCTGAGCACGAAATTTCAAAAATATATTTAGATTTTGCTAATAAAATTAAATCAACTTATCTTTAAGATCAAAAGCTTCCATTAATTCATTCCATTCTCTTTTAGAAAGACCTGAGTCTTCTAGCAAAATATTCTCACCTTTGATTAGTTTTTGAATAATAGTTTTACCTTTAGCAGAAACTTCTGTTCCACCAACTCTATAATCCATAAAAGCCTCATAAGTTGTTGGAACCCATTTTTTTAAAGTATCCAGCATGATGTCTGCATAAACTCTAATTTCATATTGAGCATGACTGTCAGCTCTTAGTCTTAAAAAATTCATTAAATTTAACAAATCAGTTTTCCAGTACCATTGAGTATAGGTATTAAGTGTCAGATTCATTCTAGCAAGCTCTCGGGCTAATCCTTTTTTGTTTTCATCAATCGTTGAGCCATCATATCTTTCATTCAACATTGTTTCATAATTATTGTAAGTTCTCTCAGAATCATTTTTTAAAAGTTCTAATACTTCATTGGCCTGTTCTCCCTCAAGAACTTCTCCTCTACCTTGTCTGTTGTTTGTTGACTGGGCTGCTAAATTATTTTTAGTTGGTAAATAAAATTCCTTATCTAAAATTGAGTATCTTGCAGAATATTCATTAACATTTGCTGTTCTGTGCCTAATCCATTGTCTGGCTATAAATATTGGTAGCTTTATATGATATTTAATTTCACACATTTCAAAAGGGGTGCTGTGCCAATGCCTCATTAAATATTTTATTAAACCCTTATCGGTAGAAACTTGTTTAGTACCTTTTCCATATGAAACTCTTGCCGATTGAACGACGGAAGTATCGTCTCCCATATAGTCAACAACCCTAACAAAGCCGTGGTCTAATGCTGGGATTGCCTCATAGAGAATCTTTTCAAGCTCAGGCGAGTTTACTCTTTTAGTTTGATTACTTTGACTTTGTTGATTTTTTATCTCTTTTAATTGGTCTTCTGTTAGTTTCATGATTTAAATGATTATTATAGCAAAAAAATTTTTTTCCAATATTAATTTTAAAGTAATCAACAGCGCATATCAAAAAACCTATTTTGTTAGAATTCCTATTGAACCAGTCCTTTCTAATGCAAGCACAATTAATTCGTTACTTTCAATGTATTTTATATCTCGTATTCTCTCACCGATAAATATTTTTTCAGTGTAAAGAACTTTGTCAAAATTACTATTTTGAAATTTAACTCTGTAAATACTTCTGTCATTTAGAGAGGCTACAAGAACATTATCCTTCCAGAGAGGGTCAAATTCTTCAGATAATATTATTAATTCAGAAATGCCTATTGATGGTAGAAAAGAAAACAAAGGTTCTTCAAATGAATGCTCTTCATGACTTTTTTTATAAAGTAATTTTTCATTGTAGTAAGAATATCCATAAGATGCTACTGGCCATCCATAATTTTTATTATACACAATTTTATTAATTTCGTCTCCACCTCTAGGTCCGTGTTCTGTGGAAATAATGATGTTGTCTTTTACTGCTAGACCTTGGGGGTTTCTATGACCTTTGCTAAATATCATATGAGATTTTTTATCTAAATCAATAAACAATATTTTACCATAAATTGAATTTTCGTCTTGAGCACTTTCATCAAGTGTATCTTTATCTGCATCTGAGGTTGTTAATAAAATTCCTCTTAAAGAATTAAAATTGTATTCTTGTATTCTTCCAGCACCTATGCCAATTTTACTACATTCTTTAAATTCTTTTAAAATTTTAAAATCTAAAACATCATTTATCTCTGAATAAACTACAGATAATTTTTCACAGTTATTTTTCTTTGCTACTTTAGTAAGATAAATTTTGTCATCTATAATTAATGAGTCCAATATTTTTAATTCGTTTTCATTTGGTTGCTTTAAGTTTTTTTTTAAAAATTTCGTTGTTTTAATTTCTTTTTTTTTGCTGGTTAGTTCATCTAAATCAGCTTTAAGAAATTCTCCATTTTTTGTTACAAAAATTAAATTATCCTTAAATTTTTCAATATAAAATGTGTGTCTTTTAGTCTTATTAAAATCTATTTTTTTTTTTGAAAATGAAAGATTAAAATATTGCGTTTCTGGTAAAAATTTTACATTGTAGTCATTAACCAAATTAGAAAATTCTTTTTTACCAGAAATAATCATGATCGTTGATTTTATAATTTCAGGCAATTCCATAAAAATTTTATAAGATTTAGAGCTAACTGATTTATAGTATTTTGGTAAATTTTCGCCTTTATCAACCTTGTTAATAAAAAAAAACGATAAAAAAAATATTAATATTATTGATGTGATGATAAAAATTCTTTTTTTCATTGATTTATAAAATTAATTAATTTGTTGATTTATATTTACCGTTTCATATATTAATAATGTTGGTTTTCCAACTATGACGATAAACGAATTTCGTAATAACCATTGCGGACGTGGGGGCAGTACCCACCACCTCCACCATAACAATTTATGGGGGTGAAACAGAATCGACGGATGTCTAAAGGCTATTCTTTTGTTCGGAATTGTTCCTCCGTAAAGGGCTAATTTTTAATTGCTAACGAAAGTTACGCTATTGCT
>CAJQSU010000027.1 GCA_905616435.1 uncultured Candidatus Pelagibacter sp.
AACTGACTTTACTGTGGCAACTTTTGATATGAATGGTGACCAGTATAATATTTTGTTCATTATAAAAATATAATTTTATAATAATATATTTTGACATAAAAAAATATATAATCTTATGATTGAAAAATTTATTACTGAGTGGTATTTTTAAATTATTAAGATCTTTTAAAATTTTAAAAATCTATATAGTCTTAAATAACATCTAATGGATTTTGATATTCATATCCAAAAACATCTGCTACTGCTTTGTAAGTTACTTGTCCTTTATGTACATTTAATCCTGCTAAAAAGTTTTTATCCTCACTTAAAGCTTTTTGATAACCTTTATTCGCAAGTTTAACTAAAAAGGGTAAAGTTGCATTATTTAATGCCAATGTAGAAGTTCTTGGGACTCCACCCGGCATATTTGCTACACAATAATGAACCACATCATCTACTATAAAGGTTGGGTCTCCATGAGTTGTTGGTTTACTAGTTTCAACACAGCCACCTTGATCGATTGCAACATCAACAATTACAGATCCTCTTTTCATTAACTTCAGCATATCTTTAGTTATTAATTTTGGTGCTTCAGCTCCTGGAATTAAAACTCCACCAATTAATAAATCGGCCTCTGCAACTAATTTATTTAAATCAATTTTATCACTTTGTTCTGGAATAATTTTATCTCCAAACATTCCAACTAATTGTTTTAATCTTGCTTCTGATTTATCAACAATGTGAACTTTTGCTTGCATTCCAGTTGCTATCACAGCTGCATTTTCTCCAACAACACCTCCTCCTAAAATTAAAACTGTTCCGCCAGTTACACCTGGTGCTCCACCCAACAATAGTCCTCTTCCACTTTGGTTTTTTTCTAAACAATGAGCTCCTGCTTGAACGGACATTCGGCCTGCAACTGCACTCATTGGTGCAAGCAATGGAAGTCTTCCGTCATCATCTGTAACTGTTTCGTAAGCAATATTAATGCTTTTTGATTTAATCAAACCTTCTGTTAATTCTTTTGCTGCTGCTAAATGTAGATAAGTGTAAATAATCTGATTTTCTTTAATCATATCTACCTCTACTTTTTGAGGCTCTTTAACTTTAACTATAATCTCTGCATCATTAAAAATATCAGACGCACTATTAACTACTTTTGCACCTGCACTTATATATTGTTCATTTTCAAAACCAGCTTCAAAACCACCATTATCTTCAACCAAAACTTCATGGCCTTCTGAAACTAAAGTTTTAACGCTTTTAGGTGTTAGTCCTATTCTATTCTCTTGAGGTTTTATCTCTTTAGGTACGCCTATCTTCATAACAGTTCCCGTAAATTAAAATTAAAAAATTAAAAACTAATTTTTTTGATTTTTTTGATAATTAGTTATTCCAGTTCTTAGTTTATCTATAATCTCATCAATATGTTTTTCCTCACATATAAATTGAGGAGCAATAATTAAACAGTCGCCTGTAGCTTTAAAATTAACTCCAGCTTCATAACAAGCTTTAAAACATTCCAACCCAGCCTTACCTGGTTTTGTATTTAATTTCATGTCAATTCCACCCATCATTCCATAGCCTCTAATATTATCAACTGACTCTAAGTCTTGAAGAGAAAATAAACCTTTTTGGAAGTAAGGAGCTAAATTTTTTGCTCTATTAAAAATATCATCTTTTTCAAAAATATCTTGTACAGCTAGCGCTGCCGCAACTGCAACAGGAATTCCTGAATAAGTATAGCCATGAAATAACTCAACAGCACCTGTTGGTGAAGCATCCATTACTGCATCGTAAATAAAATCATTACAGGCAACAACACCCATTGGCACAACTCCATTAGTCGTAGCTTTTGCCATAGTCATAATGTCGGGTATTACTCCAAATTCATCAGCACCAAACTTTGATCCTGTTCTGCCCCAGCCTGTTATTACTTCATCAAAAATTAAAAGTATTCCATGCTTATCACAAATCTCTCTAAGTTTTTGTAAATATCCTTTTGGCGGAACTAATGTTCCAGTTGATCCAGCAATTGGTTCAACAATACAAGCAGCAATATTTTCACCACCAAAGTTTGCACAAATAGTCTCTAGATCATTTGCTAAATAATCACCTGTCTCAGGCTGACCACTAACAAACTTATGTTCTGGTAAGTGAGTATGTCTAATATGCTGGACACCTGGCATTAAAACGCTAGCAAACGTTTTAATATTATTAACCATTCCACCTACTGAGATGCAACCAATGTTCATTCCATGATATCCACGTTCACGTCCGACAAATCTATATCTTTCTCCATGACCTTTTGCTCTATGGTAAGCGATAGCAATTTTAATTGCAGTTTCTACAGCTGTAGATCCACAAATTGTGTAAAACATTTTATTTAAATCGCCTGGTGTATGTTTTGCAATTCTTGAAGCAAGTTCAAATGAACCTCCAAAACCTTGTTGAAAGGGTTGTGCATAATCTAAAGTCTCTAATTGTTTTGTAACTGCTTCAGTAATTTCTCTTCTACCATGACCAAGTGGGTTACAAAATAAACCTGAGCTTGCATCTATTTGTGTTTTTCCATGGTGTGTCTTTAAGTAAACACCTTTTGCTTCTGTAATTAATCTTGGATTAGCTTTAAAATCTTTATTAGATGTAAAAGGCATCCAATGTTCATTTAATGAATTAGGAACTGAAGTTCTATTTTCTGAGCTCATAAATTTTTCTCTCTATTGTTTAAATAAATATTTAAAAACTATTAGACTAAATTAATTTGTTTGCCACAACTTTTTTACTAGTTACGTCTAGCTTACAACTCTACAACCTAAGAGTGTATAACGGTTTTTTGTTTTACATATCCTTAAAATTGAATTTTAATGTCGCTAATTTAATTAAATTAACAAAGGGAATAAATGAAAAAAATATTAAGTTTTATTCTTGGTTCTATCGTTGCTCTTAACCTTTCTGTTTCAGTTGCAAATTCAGCTGCTAAAGAAGTTAGAGTTGCATTCTTTCTAGAATGGCCAACGCCAAATCAAGAAGACAAAGTTAAAGGTTTATACGAAAAAGCTCTAGGTGTTCCAGTTAAATGGACTAACTTTTCTAATGGTGGTGCAATGACTGATGCTATGTTAGCAGGAGATATTGATATTTCTTACTCTCAAGGTTTAGTACCTTTCATAAACGCTGTAAAATCTAAAGCACCTTTAAAGCTTGTTGATATTGCTATGGAATATGGAATGGGTGGAACTACTTGTGTTACATCTAAAGCTTCTGGTATTACAAAAGCAAATGCTTCAGAATTAGAAGGCAAAAAAGTTGCTGTTCCACTAGGAACTATGGCTGAGTATGTTTTTGATGAAAGTATGAAAGTTGTTGGAGCTGATAAAGGCAAAATGGATGTTATTCAAATGGACCCTGAAGAAGGAGCTGCTGCATTAGTAAGTGGTGATGTTGTAATGGCATGTTTATTTGGTGGTAACTCTATCAAAGCAGCAACAGCAGTTGGAACAAGACTTTTAACTGTTCAAGAAGCTAGAGATGCTGGAATCTTAGGTATAGATATTACATCTGTAACTGACAAATTCATGAAAGAAAATCCAGGAATGTTAAGAACTTTTATTGAAGTAACTCACGAAGCGAACGCTAGATACGCTGCAGGTAAATCTGATATGAACGTAATAGCTAAAGATGCTGAAATGAAAGTTGCTGATATGAAAGAAACTATTGGTGGATTTAAATTTCTTACACCGGCTGAAACTGAGAAATCTATGACTTCAGGAAATCTTGATGGTTTTTTGAAAGGAATGAGCACTCCAAGAGGAGCAGTTGATACAAGTTTTTTACCTCTTTAATTAGAGCGTAAAATAAATTTAAATAGGCGCCAATTTAATAAGTTGGTGCCTATTTTTTTTAATAAAATTTTAATATAAAGTTATTCTTATGAGTGATTTAGTTTCTCAAAATCTAAACATGATTTTTAAAACTCCTAAAGGAGAAACGGTTCACGCTTTAAAAGATGTAAATTTTACTCTTAAAAAGGGAGAGCTTTTAACAGTTCTTGGTCCATCTGGATGTGGAAAGACAACTTTACTAAATATTACTGCGGGATTTCTACGCCCAACATCAGGGCAAATAACATTAAGTGGAAATGAAATCAATGGACCTGGTGTTGAAAGAGGAATGGTTTTTCAACAAGGTGCATTGTTCGAATGGTTAACAGTTGCTGAAAATGTAGATTTTGGATTAAGAATGAAAAAAGAAGACCCAATTGAAACTGCAAAAAAAGTTGAAGAGTGGTTGGATATTGTTGGTCTTCAAGGATTTGGTAACACACCTACTTATCAATTATCTGGCGGTATGCAGCAAAGAGTTGCATTAGCAAGATGTTTAATCAATGACCCAGATTTAATTTTAATGGATGAGCCGTTAGGAGCTTTGGACGCTTTAACTAGGGAAAAAATGCAGTCATTAGTTTTAAAAATTTGGAAAGAAACAGGAAAAACTATTATCTTAATTACTCACTCAGTTGAAGAGGCTTTATTGCTTGGTGAAAG
>CAJQSU010000028.1 GCA_905616435.1 uncultured Candidatus Pelagibacter sp.
AAGATTCAATTATTGTATTTTTCGAACTAAATTTAGCTTTGTTACCAGTATTGGGATCTACAACCATTAATGTTATATCTTCAGGAACTTTAAATGGCCTTGCATCTGACTTTTTTACAGCTTTTTTTACAAATTCTTCAAAAATTGGTAAAGCTGCTTTAGATCCTGTTTCAAATTTACCTAATGGTTTAGGATTATCCATACCAACGTAAACACCAATAACTAAATTTGATGTAAAGCCAATAAACCAGGCATCAGTATTCTCGTTTGTAGTGCCAGTTTTTCCAGCAAGATTTAACCCAAGTTTTTTTAATTTTTTTCCTGTTCCTCTCTCCACAACTCCTTGTAAAATTGAGGTTAATTGATAAGCGGTCTGAGGTGATAAAACCTTTTCATAATTATCCTCTATTTTTGGAAATTCTTTTCCAGTGAACGAAATTTTATCACAATTTGTACATTTTCTATTTTCATTATTAATTATGGTGTTTCCTTCACCATCTTGAATGCGATCAATTAATACTGGTTTAATTAATTTACCTCCATTGACAAAAGAGCAATATGCCGATGTTAAAGTTAATAATGTTGTTTCAGCTGAGCCTAATGAAATTGATAATAGTTCCTCAGGTTTTTTATAAATTTTCATTCTTTTCGTAAAATTTGCAAGTTTATCAACACCCAAGTTTTGAGCTATTCTAACTGTCATCAAGTTCCTAGATTTTTCTAATCCAACACGCAATGTTGAAAGACCATAGAATTTTTTTCCATAATTTTCAGGTTTCCATTTCTTTAAATCTACACCCTGATCTAAAACAAGTGGCGCATCTAAAATCAAAGAGGATGGTGTATATTGATTTTCTAATGCTAAAGCATAAACAAAAGGTTTAAACGCTGAACCTGGCTGTCTTAATGCTTGAGAGGCTCTATTGAATTCACTATTTTTAAAACTAAAACCTCCACTTAATGCAAGAACTCTTCCAGTAAATGGATCCATTACTACAATGCCACCATTAATTTTAGGAAGTTGCTGAAGAGCATAAGAATTTGAGTCAATTTTTTTCGTATAAATTACATCACCTATTTTAAATAAGTCTTTAAACTCTTTTTTGGTCCATGATATATCTTTATAATTAATTACACCTTGTAAGTTATTCTCTGTTTCAATTATTGAATTAAATTGATTAATTTTTTTTACAATTGCTATTTGCCACTCAATAGATTTTTCTAATCTAAATTTTTTTTCTACTTCTTTATACCAATCCTTAGAATATTTAATATTTTTAATTGGTCCACGCCAACCTTTTCTTTTATCATAGGCTACCAAACCATTTCTTAAAGATTGTGTTGCAATTTTTTGTAACTCTAAGTTTATTGGCGTGTTAATGTTGTAACCTTGCTTGTATACTTTGTTGTAAGTTAATTTCTCTATAATATTTTTTCTTACATCCTCAATATAATATTGTGAATTTTCTAAAAAAACTTTTTTTACTTTTTTTAATTTAATAGTTTTATTTTTTAGCTCTAGGTACTTAGTTTGATCTATAAAATTGTTTTCATACAAATTTTTTAAAACTAGATCTCTTCTAAATTTAGCTAGATTTTTATTTCTATAAGGATTATATCTACTTGGCGCTTTAGGTAAGGCTGCTAACAACGCTGCCTCATTATAATTAAGTTCTTTGATTGATTTGTCAAAAAACTCTAAACTTGCTGCAGCAACACCATACGCTCCACTACCCAAATAAATCTGATTAAGATATAACTCTAAAATTCTTTCTTTAGATAAAGCTCGTTCAATTCTAAATGCTAAAATTGCTTCTTTAATTTTTCTGTTAAAACTAACTTCGTTTGTTAATAGAAAATTTTTTGCTACTTGTTGAGTTATAGTGGATGCTCCTTCAAGTCTTTTAGAGGTCATTATATTTTGAACATTATTTATAATTGCTCTCATTACTCCTTTAGCATCAACACCAGGATGAGAAAAAAAGTTTTTGTCTTCTGCAGATAAGAAAGAATTGATTACATTCTTTGGAATTGCCTCATATGGTACAAAAATTCTTTTTTCTTTGGAGAAATCAGCGACTAATTCACCATTTCCAGAATACATTTTACTTGAAACTGGAGGCTTATAATTCTTCAAAAACCTATAGTCTGGAATACTGTTTGAAAAAGTCCATAAAACTATCAAAATTGATACTGATGTAAGCAAAAATAAACTTAAAATAACTATGAATATATTTTTAAATAAAATGTTCATTTTAATTCCATTATATAGTGGAATTTGTTAAAGATAAGGCACTATTAATAAACAAAATTTTTAAAACTTAATGAACCAATTAAATCAAACAATATGGAAAAAAATTTATACATTGATGCTTCGCATCCGAATGAAACTAGAGTTGTACTTAAATCTGAAAACAATATTGAAGATTACGAATACGAAGGCTTAAAGAACAATCTCATAAAAAATAACATCTACTTAGGAAAAGTAAGTAGAATTGAACCTTCTCTTCAAGCTGCTTTTATTGATTTTGGAAGAGACAGACATGGTTTTTTATCATTTAATGATATTCAATCTGATTATTATCAAATTCCCAAAAGTGACCTGGAGATAATTAAACAAGAGGAAGAAAAAGCAAGAGAAGAACTTTCAAAAGAAGTTGAAGCAAAAGAAGAAAAAAATTTAGCAGAGGGAAAATTAGAAGTTGATGATCCCTTGGAAATTGAAAAAACAGAAGAAGATAAAGAAATCTCAGTTGTGAGAGAAAATATTGAAGAAAATGAATCGCTTAATAATAATGACAATCTAGAAGAAAAAAATGATACTAACTCAAAAGATGAAAAGGATAAACAAAATCCAAGACGTTTCAAATTTAAAAGATATAAAATTCAAGAAGTTGTAAAACCAAATCAAGTAATTCTTGTTCAGGTAGTTAAGGATGAAAGAGGTCAAAAAGGAGCTGCCTTAAGTACATTCATATCGATTGCTGGTAAATATATTGTTTTAATGCCAAACACTCCTAAAGGTGGTGGTATTTCAAGGAAGATATTTAATCCTGCTGATAGAAAAAAAATTAGATCCATTCTTAATGAAATTGAAATTCCAAAAGAAATGGGATTGATAGTTAGAACAGCTGGTAGCAATAAAACTAAAAATGAAATTAACCAAGATCTTGAAACTTTACAAAATACATGGAATCTAATCAAAGATAATGCTTTGAATTCGATATCCCCCTCTTTAATTCATCAAGAAAGTGAAATTATAAAAAGAACTTTAAGAGATATGTATGATGAAAATACAAAAAATATAATCGTAGAGGGCAATGAAGGTTATAAAAAAGCACAAAACTTTATGAAAATGATGATGCCCACACATGTCAAAAAGATTAAGAAATATAGAGGTAAAATTCCTTTGTTCATTGAAGAAAAAATTGAGCAAAAATTAAATCAAATATTTGACTCGGAAATTAAACTTAATTCAGGAGGATATTTGGTAATTAATCCAACTGAAGCTCTTGTTTCAATTGATATTAATTCTGGAAGTTCAATTAAACAAAAAAATGTTGAGAGCACTGCGCTTGATACAAATCTTGAAGCTGCTGAAGAAATAGCAAGACAGATAAAAATTAGAGATCTATCAGGCTTAATAATAATCGATTTTATCGATATGCTAAGTTATGGAAATAGAAGGATGGTTGAAAGACGGTTAAAAGAAAAGTGCAGATCTGATAGAGCAAGAATACAAATTGGTAGGATTAGCAACTTCGGTTTACTTGAAATGTCACGACAAAGATTAAGAGAAAGTGCAGTTAAATGGAAAGTTGAACTAACCGATGAGTCTTTTGCACAAAAGCTACTAAAAACTGTTGAATTAAAATCTGTTTTAAACAAAGCAAAATTTGTCGATTTAAAAGTATGTAAAAAAATTTCTGATTTTTTGAAGGAGAATTTTATTGAAGACTTAACTTATTTTGAAAAAAAACATAAGATGACTATAGATATTATTACCGATAATTCTCTTATTATTCCAGAATACATTATTGATATTAAAAATAAGACTAAAAAAACAATTGAGTTGATTGAGCATCATGAAAAATTAAAAAATCTAGAGTTGCAAATTAAAGAAGATAAGATTGTTGAAAAAAAGGTTGCTAAAAAGTTTCATAAAAAACCTTTTAAAAAGAAACCTTATTTTAAAAAAAAGTTTATTAAAAAACCAGCTGCTATTAAATAATTCCTTTTATTGGTGAAGATGGACTTCCCATTAAAGTCTTATCAATTCTTCCTGAAAGGTATGATTGTCTTCCAGCGATCACTGCATTTTTAAATGCTTGAGCCATCTCAAATGGTTTTTTAGCTTTAGCTATTGCTGTGTTGACCAAAACACCATCACATCCTAACTCCATTGCAATAGTTGCGTCCGAAGCTTGCCCTAGTCCTGCATCGATTATTAGGGGTAGTTTGGTTTGATTTCTTATTATCTTAATATTAATCTTATTTAAAATTCCCAATCCAGATCCAATAGGAGCGGCTAACGGCATAATTGCTGAGGCCCCAACATTTTCTAATCTTTTTGCCATTAAGGGATCGTCATTACAATAGACCATTACTTTAAAACCCTCTTTAGATAAAACTTCAGTAGATTTTAAAGTTTCAATCATATCTGGAAAAAGATTTTTTTTATCTCCTAAAACTTCAAGTTTAACTAATTTCCATCCACCAATTTCCCTTGCAAGTCTTAAGGTTCTAAGGGCATCTTCAGAAGTAAAACACCCAGCTGTATTTGGTAAATAAGTAATTTTTTTTGGGTCAATATAATCCATCAATAAAGGTTTTTTTTTATCTGATATATTCACTCTTCTAACTGCTACTGTGACTATGTCAGCACCAGAAAGTTTTATTGCTTTAGCACATTCGGCCATACTTTTATATTTTCCAGTTCCTACAATCAATCTTGAACTAAATTTTTTATTTGCAACTGTTAATTTATCCATCAAAAATTTATCCTCCACCTATAAAATGAACAATTTCTATAATGTCTTTGTTTTTTAATCTTATTTTTTTTAATTTTATTTTTTCAATAATTTCTTTGTTAAATTCTATTGCCACTTTTGTAATTGGTATTTTTAGATCATTTATTAATTCATGTAAGGTTAATTTGTCAATAATAGTCTTAATTTTTCCATTCACTTTAATTTTTATTTTTTTTAATTTTTTCATCGTATATAAGTGCTAGATGAATAATAAAATAATTATTATCAATGGCCCCAATCTTAATCTATTAGGTGAAAGAGAACAATCACAATATGGATCAGTGACATTCGATAAATTAAAAGAAAAATGTCTTAAAAAAACTACTGAGCTAAAAATTGATGCTGAATTTTTTCAATCTAATATAGAGGGTGAAATTGTAACTAAAATTCAAGAAGCTAGAAAAATTTTTGATGGAATGGTTATTAATGCTGCAGGTTTTACACACACATCAGTCGCTATTCGAGATGCGCTTGATATTTTTAAAAAACCAATAATTGAGTTACATATATCTAATATATATAAAAGAGAAGAATTTAGACATAAATCGCTAATCAGTGATATTGTTAGTGGAGGAATTTTTGGTTTAGGCCCGGAGGGTTATATTTTAGCCATAATTTCATTGGAGAAGATGATTAAAAATGAAGATTGATAAAAAATTAATAAAAGAATTAAGTGAATACTTAGATGAGTTTAAACTTACTGAGATAGAATTTACTGAAAAAGATACAAAAATAAAAGTTTCGAAAAACAACTTGTCTGTAAATAATCAATCAGCACCTGTTTTTCAAAACTCATCAGTTAAAGAAAATCATCAACTACTCGATAAAGTTAGCTTAGGAGTGGAAATTACATCTCCAATAATTGGTACAGTTTATCATTCACCTGAACCTGGTGCTAAGAAATTTGTAGAAGTTGGAAAGAAAATTAAAAAAGGTGACACAATCATGATTGTTGAAGCAATGAAAACTATGAATCATGTGCCCTCTACGGCAGATGGGGTGGTAAAAGAAATATGCGTCGCTGATGGTCAGCCAGTAGAGTTTGGACAAACAATAATCATTTTAGACTAATGTTTAAAAAGATTCTAATTGCAAACCGTGGGGAAATTGCAGTTAGAGTTATTAGGGCATGTAAGGAATGGGGAATCTCAACTGTAGCAGTGCACTCTGATGTGGACAAAGATAGCATGCATGTGAGAATGGCTGATGAGAGTGTTTGTATAGGATCTCATCAACCTGCTGATAGTTACTTAAACATTCCTGCACTTATGTCAGCAATTGAAATAACAAAAGCTGAGGCAGTTCATCCTGGATACGGTTTTTTATCTGAAAATGCAAATTTTGCTCGAGTACTTGAGGAAAACAATATCAAATTTATTGGAGCATCCTCTAAATTAATTAATATGATGGGTGATAAAATTCAAGCAAAAATAGTTGCTAAAGAAAATGGTTTACCGGTAATTGAAGGATCTGAAGGTGGTGTTAGTGATACAACTGAGGCAAAAAAATTATGTAAAAAAATTGGATTTCCTGTTTTAATTAAAGCCTCTGGGGGTGGAGGTGGAAAAGGTATGAAGATTGTCTATAAAGAAGAAGATTTTGATACTTTGTTTTCAGCTGCAAAATCTGAAGCAAAAAAATATTTTGGAAATGATGAAGTATATATTGAGAAATTTTTTCAAAACCCCAGACACATTGAGGTTCAAATTTTAGCAGGTAAAAATAGAGTTGTTCACCTTCATGAAAGAGATTGCTCAGTTCAAAGAAGACATCAAAAGCTAATAGAGGAAACGCCAAGTCCAGTTTTAAACGATGAAATTAGAAAAGATTTATTTGAGAGAACGGTAAAAATGGTCAGTAAAATTGGATATCAAGGTGCGGGAACTGTTGAATTTATCTATGAAGATGGGAAGTTTTATTTTCTAGAAATGAATACTAGAGTTCAAGTAGAGCACCCCGTTACAGAAATGGTAACGGGTATAGATATTATTAAAGAACAAATATGGATCGCTTTTTCTGGGGATACAGCCTTAAAACAAAGCGATATAATGCCAAGAGGGCATGCAATCGAGTGCAGAATAAATGCTGAAGATGCAAGTAAAAATTTTCAACCTTCACCCGGCACGATTGGAATGTGTCATCAACCATCAGGCTTTAGAACTAGAGTGGATGGTGCTATATTTCAAGGATATAAAGTTACACCATATTATGACAGCCTGATTTGTAAAGTTATTACCCAGGGAAGAAATAGAAAAGAGGCCATTCAAAGAATGACTAGGTCCCTTGACGAGTTTGTTATTGAGGGGATAACCACTACAATTCCGTTACATAAAAAACTTCTTAATCACAAAAAATTTATAGACTCAGATTTCAATGTTGGTTGGCTAGATAAAGAAAAAATAATTTAATAACAATCTATAAGCCAAATATCATAAACTGGATGATCAAAAGGTGCTATTGAAGGGCTTGATGAAAACATCCATCCGTTAAAAACGTAAACTTTATCATTGTCATTTTTTGTTAAATCTCTAACCTGAATATAAGCTTTAATTTCTGGGTTATCATCAAATTCTGAATTAGTACATTTCATACTTTTTATAGCTAAATCTTTATAGATTAACTCTTCACCATTATTTAAATTAACTAATTCATTTTTTGAACTAATCTTATCTAAAATTTTAATATCTGTTTTGGCACCACTCATATCATTTTCTGTCTGAGCATATGCAATTTTGAATACTAGAATACTAGTAATGATACTAATTAAAAACTTATTCAGATTTCCAGCTTTTATATTTTTTATTAATAGCGCTATCTTTATCTTTGTAAGGATAATAGGCCTTTTCGGTACCAGTAGGGTTTGATTGATGTGGTTTTTGCCACTCATATTTTTCTAGGTCGTGTTTTTTTTCGATTCTATTTGGAGTAAAATGCATCCATGAATACCATTCAACGGGTATATTGGTTGCATCAACTTCATCCG
>CAJQSU010000029.1 GCA_905616435.1 uncultured Candidatus Pelagibacter sp.
ATCATATGTGGGCTGTGGTTGCTGTAGCATTATGCTACCATCATGCTCAACAGCTCCTATTACAGAAAGAAAACAACTCAAGATAATTCCTGAGGCTAAGCTCAATGCTCAAGCAGCTCAAATATATGAAAAAATAAAGGAAAAAGAAAAAATGAGTGATGATTTAGAAACTCTAAACTTAATTAAATCTATAGGAAAAAAAATGGAAAATTCTATAGATGAATATTTTACTAAAAATCAAATTGAAAATCCTACTAATAATTTTGACTGGGAATACATATTGATTGACAATAAAAAGACTAGAAATGCTTGGTGCATGCCAGGAGGTAAAATTGCAGTTTATACCGGAATATTAGATGCTACAAAAAATAAAAATGGTTTAGCTGCTGTCATGGGACATGAGATTGCTCACGCTGTGGCAAAGCATTCAGTGGAACGTGCAAGCAGAGGAGTATTGTTAAATACTGGAACTCAATTAATTGATATTTTTAGCGGTGGCAAACTATCTCAAGTTAATAGAGTAACTGGAATGAATACAGTTGGCTTACTATCACAAATTGGCCTAATGAATCCTTTTACCCGAACACAAGAAAGTGAAGCTGATTATTTGGGAATGATTTTTTCTTCTCTATCGGGATATGATATTAGAGAAACTGTAAAATTATGGGAACGTATGAAAGAATTGAATAAAGGTAAGGAGCCACCCGAATTTATGAGTACACACCCCTCTTCAGATAACAGAATTAAAAACTTAAATAATTGGATGAATGAAATAATTTTAGATTATCCTCCAATTAAAGTAAGTTAGAAGAAATTATGGTGAGCCCTGATGGACTCGAACCATCGACCCATTCCTTAAAAGGGAATTGCTCTACCAACTGAGCTAAGGGCCCACAAATTATTCATAATGAATAGTTGTTATATATAGAATTATCATAATTTTACAAACGACAATTTGAACTAAAAATTGCTTTAGGGTTACAACTTGTCAATGTATTTATCATGAAATTCGTCAAAAGTGCCTTCATTAATATTCTCTCTAATTAAGGCCATTAATTCTTGATAAAAATTAATATTGTGAAGGGTTAGCAGCATTGAGGCTAAAATTTCATTAGTATTGAATAGATGATTTAAATAGTTTTTTGAATATTTGTTTAAATTTAAATTTGTACAATCTTTATCTAAAGGACTGTTATCTGTTTTATATATACTGTTTTTAATATTGATTCTTCCATTCCAGGTAAAAGCTAAGCCCGTTCTTCCAGATCTTGTCGGTAAAACACAATCAAACATATCAATACCTCTTTTTACAGCACCTAAAATATCAGAAGGTGTCCCAACGCCCATTAAATAACGAGGTTTTTCATCTGGTAGAAATTCTTTAACATCATCTAATACAGTAAACATTTCTTTTTGAGATTCTCCTACTGCTAAACCACCCATCGCATAACCATCAAATCCAATACTAATTAGTTCATTTAATGATTTTATTCTTAAATCTTTAAACAACCCTCCTTGAACAATACCAAATAAACCTTTGTGTGGATTATTTCCAAAAGCTTTTTTTGATCTTTCGGCCCAATAAAGAGATAGATACATTGACTTTGTAATTAAATTATAATCATCAGTATTTCGAGGACATTCATCCATTATCATAACTATGTCGGAGTTAAGTGCTAGTTGTATCCGTATGCTTTCTTCTGGGCTTAAAAAAAACTTTTTCCCATCAACATGGGAATTAAATATAGCTCCTTTTTCTCTATCTATTTTATTAAGTTTAGAAAGTGACATCACCTGAAAACCACCAGAGTCAGTTAAGATGGGAAGATCACAATTCATAAATTCATGCAGACCACCAACTGATTGAATTCTTTCAACACCAGGTCTAATCATTAGATGATAGGTGTTTGATAAGACTATTTCAGAGCCAGTTTTTTTTACATCATCTATCGTACAAGCTTTAACAGTGGCTTGAGTACCAACTGGCATAAATGCTGGGGTATTGATATCTCCTCTGTGAGTTTGAATTAAACCACGTCTAGCAAAATTGTCTTTTTTTAAAACTTCAAAGGCAAAATTTTTTAATGCCATTTAAAAAAGATTATAATGATTTGAAACTAATAATCTTATCAGGATCAGATACGGAACCATTATTACTATCATTTCCTTTTTTAATTTTATCAACAAACTCCATGCCTTCAATAACTTTTCCAAAAACTGTATATTGTTTATCGAGGAAAGGTGCTGCTTTAAAACAGATAAAAAATTGACTATTAGCACTATTCGGATCAGAAGATCTTGCCATAGATAATGTTCCTCTAGCATGTGGTACACTGCTAAATTCTTCTTTTAAATCTGGTAAATCTGAACCACCCATACCTGCCCTTTTTAAATCAAAATCATCAGATTCTGAATTGCCAAATTTTATGTCCCCTGTCTGAGCCATAAAACCATCTATAACTCTATGAAATACAACGTTGTCATATTTTCCACCATCTGCTAACTCTTTAATTCTTTTGACATGATTAGTTGCTACATCTGGAAATAATTCTATCTTAACATCTCCATCTTTTAGTTTTAAAATCATTATATTCTCCTCTGACATTGACTGGTTGGTAATTAATAATAAAAAAAGTATTGCCTTTAAAAAAAATTTATTCATATTTTTGTTTTAAAGACTTAATTGTGTTTTTTGTAGTAAATTTTTTTATATCACCACCTAATTTAACAATTTCTTTTACAAATCTCGATGAAATAATTTGATTTTCTACATCTGACATCAAAAATAGTGTTTCTATATTATTGTTAATTTTTCTGTTCATGCCAGCTAATTGAAACTCATATTCAAAATCTGAAACTGCCCTTAAACCTCTAAGTATAATATTAGAATTATATTTCTTACATAAATCAGTCGTTAATGATGTAAATGATATAACAGTTATTTTTTTTCTATCTAATTTTAAATCGAAAAATAATG
>CAJQSU010000030.1 GCA_905616435.1 uncultured Candidatus Pelagibacter sp.
TTTATAAAAGCAGAAAAGATTAAAGAAAATCAAAAAACTAAATTCAAACTTCCAGATTTAGATTTATTAAAAACACCAACAAAAAAAGAAAGAGAAAATTCTTATAAAGATGAAACTCATAACCCTGAATTTCTTGAAAAAATTTTGTTAGATTTCGGTGTTAGTGGTGGCATTAAAAAAGTAAGTCATGGTCCTGTTGTTACATTAAATGAATTTGAACCAGCAGCAGGAGTTAAAGTATCAAAAATAATTAATCTTTCAGATGATATAGCAAGAAATACAAGCTCGGAGTCTGCGCGAATCTCGACTGTTCCAGGAAGTAATACTGTTGGTATTGAATTACCAAATTTATCAAGAGAAAATGTTTATTTAAGTGAAATTCTAAATAATACTGATTTTAAAAAAAAGGAAATCAAACTACCAATTGCTTTAGGGAAAAATATTTCTGGTTCGCCAATAATTGGCGACTTAGCTTCAATGCCCCACTTGTTAATTGCTGGGACCACAGGCTCTGGTAAATCAGTTTGTATTAATACTATTATTTTATCTCTTCTTTACAGACACACTCCTGAAAAATGTAAATTTATTTTAATAGATCCTAAAATGTTAGAGCTTTCTACATATGAGGGCATTCCCCATTTACTATGTCCTGTAATAACTGAGGCTAAAAAAGCGGCATCTGTTCTTGGTTGGGTGGTTAAGGAGATGGAAAGTAGATATCGATTGATGACAAAGGAGGGCGTTAGAAACATTGATGGCTATAACTCAAAACATAAATTACCAATGCCCTATATAGTTGTTGTTGTTGATGAAATGTCCGACTTGATGCTTGTGGCCGGTAAAGAAATAGAAAACTATATTCAAAAATTATCTCAAATGGCTAGAGCAGCTGGAATTCATATAATAATGGCGACTCAAAGACCAAGTGTTGATGTAATAACAGGTACAATTAAAGCTAATTTTCCAACAAGAATTTCATTTCAAGTAACATCCAAAATAGACAGTAGAACAATATTAGGGGAACAGGGTGCTGAGCAGCTCCTTGGTAAGGGGGACATGCTTTATATGTCATCAGCTAACAGAATCCTAAGAATTCATGCTCCTTTTGTATCTGACAATGAAATAGAAAAGATTAATAATTTTCTAAGATCACAAGCAGAACCTGATTATGTAGATGAGATATTAAATTTCGTAGACGAAAAAGAAAATGGAAATACCTCTAAAAGTAATAGTGATAAAGATGAGCTTTATCTATCAGCATTGGAAATTATAAAATCTGAAGGAAAGGCTTCTACCTCCTTTTTACAAAGAAAATTACAAATCGGCTACAATAGAGCTGCCAGAATTGTTGATATGATGGAAGATGAGGGCATTGTAAGTAAAGCAAATCATGTTGGAAAAAGAGATGTTCTTTGATGAAAAAGATTTTATTAATATTTTTATTCATTAACCTTAATAATATTGCACTAGGTTCAGTTAAAGAAAATATAATTAATAGTTTAATAAATACCAATAATTTTAGCTTTAACTTTGAGCAAAATGTTAATGGTAAAGTTGAAACAGGAAATTGTATTATTGAGTATCCAAAAAAAATTTTTTGCGCATATAACAAATCAAATGATAAAATTTTAGTTTCAAATGGAAAATCACTTGTAATTAAAACTCAGGGTGGAAGTTATTATCGATATTCTATTAAAAGAACACCATTAAATTATATTCTTGATAAAAATTTTTTAATCAACGAAATTAAAAACTTGGAAGAAAGAGTTGTTGATAATAAGTTTATAAATTTTACTATTTTTAAAGACGAAAATGAAATTAATATTTTTTTTGATATAAAAAGTTTTGACCTGATTGGCTGGCAAACATTAGATGTTTATCAAAATTTAAATATTACTTATCTTTCTTCTTTAAAAAAAAACCAAATATTGAAAAAAAATATTTTTAAACTTCCCTCTATAAACTAGATCTTAATAGTCTCTTTTTTGTAAATTTTCATACCTCTTGCTAAATAGTTTTTCAAAGCATTCTCGTGATCAAATGTACATGTGTGAACCCAAACTCTTTTAATATCTTTTTTTTCAAAAGATTTTTTAATTACAGCTGAGAGTAGATATCCTCCTAATTTTTTATTATGATATTCCTTTAATAAACCAAAATATGCAATTTCAATTTCTTGAAAATCTAAATGAAAAATTAACTCAAAATAACCTGCAAGATCATCCTTAACTTTTAAGATATATGTTTCAATTTTTGGGTCTGAAGAATATTTTATCCAATCCGACTCTGACCAAACAAGGCGATCTGTCCATCTATGTTTTTTACCAACATTTTTATAAAAAAATTTATTAATTTGAAAATCATCAGGTGTTACAACATTAATTGAACACTCCATTTCAGGAGGTGTGCTCTCAATTAGAGCATTAATAGACTTTATCTCTAAATAATTTCTATCAATAGTTTCTTTCATTCGACTATTTTTCCTACTTTTTCACCACCAAATAAATGAAAATGTAAATGAGGAACTTCTTGTCCTCCGTGCTCGCTTATATTTGTTAATGTTCTATAGCCTCTCCCTGCATCAACTGAAATTTTTAATTTTTTTGCAACTATATTAATTCCTTTTAATAAACCAACCATCTCATCTGGACTTGCATTAACACTGAAATCATCAAGATCAATGTATTTTCCTTTCGATATAACTAATGCATGAATTTTTTTTTGAGGATTAATATCGTAGAAAGATAATATAAATTCGTCTTCATAAATTTTATTGCAAGGTATTTCACCTCTTAATATTTTCGCAAAAATATTATTATCATTGTAACTCATTTTTTTCGCTTATTAAGTTCATCCATAACATCTTCTATTTTGACGTTATTAGACTCTAAATACATAATTAAATGAAAAAATACATCTGCAGCTTCGTGAATTTTATTGGTATCTTTTTCAATTGCTTCTATCAGCTCATTAATTTCTTCTAATACTTTTGCTTTACTTAAAGATTTATCATTTAAAAGCTTATTGGTATATGAACCTTTTTGAGGATTTAATTTTCTATCTCTTGCAAGTTTAAATAAATTTTCTAAAGTATTAAGCATATTAGATTCTAACGGGTATTCCCTTACTATCCAAATATTCCTTAGCTTGTTTTATAGTAAATTTTCCATAATGAAATATTGAAGCAGCTAAAACTGCACTCGCTTTTCCTAATTTAATGCCATCTACCAAATGATCTAAGTTTCCTACTCCTCCTGAGGCTATTAACGGAATATTTACTTTCGAAGAAATTTGAAACATTAAATCGGTATCAAAACCTGTCTGTGTTCCATCTCTATCCATAGAGGTAACTAGCAATTCTCCTGCTCCATCATTTTCTATTTTTTTTGCAAATTCTATTGCATCTATTTGTGTATTATTTCTTCCTCCGTGGGTAAAAATTTCCCACTTATCTCGATTTTTCTTTGCATCGATAGCAACAACAATACATTGAGAGCCAAATTTTTTAGAACTATCTTTAACGAGATCTGGATTTTGTACTGCAGCAGTATTAATTGAAACCTTATCTGCACCGCAATTTAAAAGCTTATTTATATCTTCGACACTTTTCACACCTCCACCAACGGTTAGGGGAACAAAACACTTTTTTGAGGTATTTTTTACTACTTCATAAATGGTGTCTCTATTTTCATTAGATGCAGTTATATCTAAGAAACAAATTTCATCTGCACCACCATCGCTATAAATTTTTGCTTGTGCTGCGGGATCACCAGCGTCTTTTAAATCCAAAAAATTTATTCCTTTTACAATACGACCATTTTTAACATCTAAGCAGGGTATGATTCTATTTTTAAGCATCCATCTCTTTCACAAGTTCTTCTAATTTAATATCTCCATCATAAATTGCTTTCCCAACAATAATGCCTTCTATATTTTTATTATTCAATTCTTTTGCTTTTTTAATGTCATTAACTGTTGATACTCCACCTGATATAATTACAGGACAGTTTGATGTATTTGCAATTTTTGTCGTCTCCTCAAAATTTGGGCCTTGTTTCATTCCATCTCTATTAATATCTGTGTAAATTAATCTACTGGCTCCAAAATTATTAACTTCGTTTAAATAGTCTAAAGTTAATTGATTGGAATTTTCTTTCCAACCAGACACTGACAAATATCCATCTTTAGCATCTAAACCTAATGCTATTTTTTCAGGAAATTTTTGACAAGCCTCTTTCAAAAAAGATTTATCTTTTATTGCAGCGCTACCCAAAATAACTTTCTCAATACCTAAATCTGTATATTTTTGAATACTTTCGAGGGTTCTAATACCACCACCTACCTCTATTTTTAAATCAAATTTAGTAACTATTTCTTTAATAATATCTATGTTTATAGTCTCACCAGTTAATGCTCCATCTAGATCAATAATGTGTAAATTTTTAAAACCATAATCTTTATATTTGGCTGCTTGTTCAACTGGTGACATATTATATTCTGTTTTGCTATCAAAGTTTCCTTTAACCAATCTTACACACTTTTTGTTTTTAATATCTATAGCTGGAAATATTTTCATTTATAAATTTAAAAAGTTATCAATCATTTTAAGTCCTATTCTATCGCTCTTCTCAGGATGAAATTGGGTTCCAAATATATTTTCTTTTTCAACTGAACAAACGATATTTGATGAATAGTCTGTTGTTGCAGAAATTACATTTTTATCATCTGGTATAAACTCAAAACTGTGTACAAAATACATGTGAGAATTATTTTCTATATTTTTAAATATTTTACTTTCTTTAATAATATTTACTTGGTTCCAACCAATGTGAGGCAGTTTGTATTTTCCTTTTTGATTGTCAATTTTTGACACTTTGCCTGGGATCCAGCCTAAGCCTTTTGTTTCATTTTCTTCATAACCAATATTTGCAAACATTTGTAATCCAACACAAATGCCAAGAAGTGGTTTTTTATTATTAATTGTAAATTCGTTTAAAGTTTCTACTAAACCGTTAATTTCATTAAGTGCATCAATACAACTTTTAAAAGAGCCTTGTCCTGGTAAAACCACTTTATCACTTGATATAATTTTTTTTAAATCCGATGTTACTTCGATATTTATTTTACCTTGAGCAACTTCTTTAAATGAGTTTACTACAGAGCTAATATTGCCAGATTTATAGTCAACGATTGTGACGTTCATTAGGCTTATAATAGGCCCTTAGTTGAAGGGACTGATCTCTTGTTTCTTGGATCCATTTCAAGCGCAGTTCTTAATGATCTTGCTAAACCCTTGTAACAAGACTCTATTATGTGGTGGCTGTTATCTCCGTAAATATTTTCTACGTGCAGCGTAATACCTGCTGCTTGTGAAAAGGCTTGAAACCATTCTTTAAAGAGTTCTGTATCCATTTCACCAAGCTTTTCGACTTTTACTTTAACTTTCCAAATTAAATAAGGTCTATTTGATACATCAACTGCTACTCTTGTTAAAGTTTCATCCATTGGTATCATTGCGTGTGCATATCTTTTGATGCCTACAAATTTTTTAGCAGCTTTTTTTAGGGCTTCTCCTATTGCGATCCCTGTATCTTCTGTGGTGTGGTGAAGATCAATGTGCGTATCCCCTTTAGCTTTAACTTTTAAATCAATAAGTGAATGTTTTGATAGCTGTTCAAGCATGTGATCTAAAAAACCAATACCTGTATCAATTTTATATTGTCCTTTCCCATCAATACCAACTTCAACACTGATGCTGGTTTCTTTGGTTTTTCTAGTTACTTTTCCTATTCTAGGCATGTCTTTTAGAAGCATACATTTATAATACCCCTATATCAATATCAGTATCGGTACTTGAAGATTAAAAAATAGTAACCATTTATCAATTATGACAACAATCGTATTAGTTAGAAAAAATAATGAAGTAGTGGTAGCAGGTGATGGACAAGTTAGTATGGGAAATACTGTTGTTAAAAGTACCGCTTCAAAAGTTAGAAAAATTGACAAAAGAGATGTTGTTGCTGGTTTTGCAGGATCAACTGCGGACGCGTTAACTTTGTTTGAAAGATTAGAGGCTAAGATAGAAAAACATGCGGGAAATTTATCAAGAGCTGCTGTTGAATTAGCAAAAGATTGGCGAACTGACAAATATTTAAGAAGATTAGAAGCGCTAATGGCTATTGGAGATAAAGAAAATAGTTACATAATTTCTGGAACAGGTGATGTCTTAGAACCTGAGGGAAATATAATTGGAATTGGCTCGGGTGGAAATTACGCTTTAGCAGCTGGAAAAGTTTTAATGGAAACCGATATGTCAGCAGAAGAAGTTGCTAAAAAAGCAATTAAAGTTGCATCAGAAATTTGCGTTTTTACAAATGATAATATTAAAGTTTTAAAAATATAATGGAAAATTCGAATGTAACCTCTCTTGTCCCAAAAGATAAAAAAGAAAAAGAAAAAAACTCTTTAGTTAGTTCTTTGTCTCCAAGAGAAATTGTTTCGGAATTAGATAGATTTGTTGTTGGCCAGAATAAAGCCAAAAAGGCCGTTGCTGTTGCATTAAGAAATAGATGGAGAAGACAGGCTCTTGAAGGTGAGATGAAAAATGAAGTTTTGCCAAAAAATATTTTGATGATCGGTCCAACGGGGGTAGGGAAAACAGAAATTTCAAGAAGACTTTCTAAACTTGCCGAAGCACCTTTTGTAAAAGTTGAGGCAACAAGATTTACTGAGGTTGGATATGTTGGAAGAGATGTTGAGCAAATAATTAGGGACTTAATTGAAATTGCTATTTCAATGGAAAAAGTAAAAAGAAGAAAAGAAGTCTTTTCACAAGCTCAAAAAGCTGCTGAAGAAAAAGTTTTAGATGCTTTGGTTGGTAAAAAAGCAAGCTTAGCAACAAGAGAAAGTTTCAGAAAAAGACTAAGAAATGGCGACTTAGACGATAACGAAATAGAAATTGTAGTCAGTGATGCTGGTTCTGGTGGAACATCCTTTGAAATTCCGGGTATGCCTGGTGCGAATGTAGGGATGATTAATATTGGTGAAATGATTGGTAAATCCATGGGTAACAAAGAAAAGAAAAAGAAAATGAGTGTAAAGGAATCTCATGAAATTTTAATTAATGATGAATCGGATAAATTGATCGAAGAAGATAAGATTATAAAGGCTGCAAAATTATCAACTGAAAATAACGGAATTGTTTTCCTGGATGAAATAGACAAAATTTCAGCGAGGACTGATAGAGTTGGTGGTGATGTATCAAGAGAGGGTGTCCAAAGAGATTTACTACCTTTAATTGAGGGTACAACGGTTAATACTAAACACGGCCCTATAAAAACAGATCATATTTTATTTATTGCATCTGGAGCATTTCAACTTGCAAAACCATCTGATTTACTTCCAGAGCTGCAAGGAAGATTGCCTATTAGGGTTGAGCTAGAAGCTTTAACTAGTGATGATTTTAAAAGAATATTAAAAGAACCTGATTATAGTTTAATCAAGCAATATGTGGCTTTATTAAAAACAGAAAATGTAGACCTTGAATTTTCTGAAGATGGCATTGATACAATTGCAAAAGTGGCATCTGAGGTAAATGCAACTGTTGAAAATATTGGTGCCAGAAGACTGCATACTATCATTGAGAAAATTTTAGATGATATTAGTTTTACTGCAACTGATAGATCGGGAGAAAAAATAATTATTAATAAGGAATATATAAATAAAAACTTAGATAATTTGGTGAAAGATACAGATTTATCAAAGTTTATTCTTTAAAATTTACTAATAATCAAGATTTATTTTTTTTTTTTAAAAATATATAAAAAGCCCCACTACCCCCATCTTCAATTTCAGCATCTTTAATATCCATAATTTTTTTCATTAATTCAGTGTCATTTTCTATAAACTCTGGAACTGAATACTTTAAAATACTCAAATCTTTTGAAACATAAGGATCTTTTTCAACATTTGAATGAAGACCTTTACCCGTAACAACAATAATTTTTGAAATACCATTCTCATATGAATCATTAATAAATTTTTCAATATTTTTATTGGCATCTTGCAAGGTGTAACCATGCAAATCAATATGATTAATCTTTAAAGTTTTTTTTTTATTTAATTTGAAATCTTTGTTAGGTAGCTTTTCATCACTAGATAAAAAATTCTCCCAGACTTGTTTGTCATTATCTGAAATTTTATCGTTCAACTATGTAAGGGTGTCTATTAATTGCCAATTTGGATTATTTGATCTTGTGTCTCTTGAAAAAACCCAAGTATCATAAATCTTTTTAATTTTTTCAGGATCCCCTGAGAGGATTTTTTTATCTTTATCTTTGACGCAAGTAATTACTTCACTCACAAAATCAACTGTAACATTTAAAGCTTTATCTATTCTCTTATGCTCCTTAATTTTAGCAGAATTAACTCCAATAAAAGTGATTTCCGCGTAGTGACCTCTTTTGCTCCTCACATTTAAAGCTTCTTCAAATTGATCGTGTATTTTTTTACTTAATAAGGGCTTACTTGCAATTAGTTTATTATCATTATCACTAAAATCGGTAATAATTGTTTCATATGCAATTTCTGCTCCTTTTAAAAACTCTTTTTGTGCTTTATCATCAAAGCTTTCTTTTTGAATAATTTTTTTTTCAGAAAGTGTGTTGTTTAATACTTTTTCAAATTGCGACGGGGCCTTCCCTTCAAATCCAGTTCTTTTTCCTAAAATTCCTCGCAATCTTAAAAAAATAAATCCCGCTATCATTGCAAGTAATATTATATCTATATATTCAAAACTATAATTCATGATCTAGATGTAATTACTATGTTGATTAATTTCAACTAACAATTACATTAAAGACAAATGAACCCAGTTTTATTATCTATAATTTTAATACCAATTTTAGAAATTTACCTATTTATAAAGATTGGCTCACAAATTGGAGCATTTAATACTATTTTATTAATATTTATCACTGCAATCATTGGTGTTTATTACGCAAAATATGAGGGCTTAAATACAATCAGATCGGGCTTTATGCAAATGTTCAGAAATGAGCTTCCTGCTTATGAAATAATTTCTGGTGCCGCAATTACTTTTGCAGCAATTCTTTTGATTATTCCTGGTTTTGCAACTGATCTTTTGGGATTTTTGCTTATATTTCCAGTTACTAGAAAAATAATATTTGGAAACTTGTCAAATAAATTTAAAAAAAATGGGGTAAAAAAAAATAATTTTATAGATGGTGAGTATGAAGATATAGAAGATAACGATGACAGAAAAATTTAAAATTTTTGCAAAATATATTAAAGATATGTCAAGTGAGACACCTGATATAGAAACATTCCTGTTTGTTAAAGACAATATTTCAAAGTACAAACTAAATATAGATATTACTTCCAAAGCTTTAAAAAATAAATTTATTGAAGTTAATACTACTCTTAAATTTGAAGATAAAGAACCTAATGAAAAAAGATCATATTACGAAATTGTTTATGCAACCATCATAAAAGTAGATGACGAAGTTAAAGAAAAAAAAGATCTTGAAAAAATTATTCTTTGTGATGTTCCTACAAAAATTTATCCGGACTTAGAAAATTCCTTTCTTAATTTAATTCATAATTCTGGACATCCAACGATAAAATTGGAGAAAAAAATTGATTTTATTAAACTTTATAATGAAAGATTTAATTAAAAAAATTTTTTTTCAAATCTTTTTTTAAAAACTCTTTATGATTTTTTAATTCTTCTGGGGTAAGCTCAATCACTTTTTTAAAATACAAGACCTTTTGATTTTCTAAGAATTGAGATTTATCGTCTTGTTTTTGAAAGTCTAAAGTTGGCTCTTTTTGGTCAATTAAATTAATATAAACTTTTGTTAATAAATCACAGTCAATAAGTGCGGTGTGTTGTACTCTTATAGAGTTATCAATCCTGTATCTTTTGCATAAAGCATCGAGACTTGCCGAAGAGCCTGGAAACTTATCCCTAGCCAAACTTAGCGTGTCTATAACTTGATTATCAATTTTACCCATCTTAAGAATTTCTAATTCATGATTTAAATGTGATAGATCAAACTCAGCATTATGTATGATTAATTTTTTACCATTTATAAAATCCAAAAACTCCTCAACAATTTCTCTAAATTTTTTTTGTTTTGATAAAAAATCATCTGTATATCCATGAACTTCAAGTGCTTTTTCAGAAACTTTTCTTTCAGGGTTTAAATAACAATGAAACTGTTTTTTTGTTGGAATTAAATTCTCAAGTTCAATACATCCTATTTCAACAATTCTATGTCCTTCTCTTACGGATAGGCCTGTTGTTTCTGTATCTAATATTACTTCTTTCATCTAAATAATTTCTTTTAAAATATTTTTTATAGCACTTTTAACAGATTTGTTTGTAAAATTGTTTTTAATAATAAATTGTGATTTTTTCTTTTTAAAATCGAGTGGTAGCTGAATACGTTCAAATTTATTAATAAGTTTTTGATTAAAATTATATCTTTTTTTTAATCTCTTTAAAATGTCTGATTTTTTTGAATCAATAAAAACTAAAATATCTTTTTTATTATTAATTTTATTTTCTAACAGAAGAGGTATGTCTAAAATTACAAATTTTTTATTTTTATTTTTTTTTAAAAAAATATTCATTTTTTTTCTCACTTCTAAATGAACAATTTTAACAATTTTTTTTAAATTAGATTTATTTGCTAATATGGCTTTTGAAATTTCATCTTTATTTATCGGAAATGAATAAATATATTTTGATAATTCTTTTTTGAATTTGTTAAAAATTTTTTTATCATTGATATATAGTTTATTAACTTCTAGGTCGGCATTAAACACGGGATAACCAAACAATTTTGCCACATAACTTTTCCCCGAACCGATACCCCCCAGGATTCCAATTCTAATCATTGGTCTAAAAGGTTATTCACTTGCTCGGTTATTTTCGGTTGAATTCCATGCCAAACATTAAAAGCAGCAATTGCTTGATATATAAACATCATTTTACCATTTTCTGTTCTGTACCCAAGCTTTTTACCAGCTTTCAAAAAATTTGTTTCGTTAGGTTTATAAATTACATCATAAAAAAATTTATTTTTACCAATTTTAGAAAAATCTAAATCTATTTCATCATCCTTTTTCAGTCCTATACTTGTTGCATTAACAATTATATCAAACTCAGGTACATCGCCCCAGTCAACAATTTGTATATTCTTAAATAAGTCTTTTAGGTTCTCTGCTTTACTTTTGGTTCTATTGCTAATTAAAATTTTAGATGCATTCATTTTATTTAATACAAAAATTATTGACGGAACTACACCACCAGCTCCTAAAATTAAAACTTTTTTATCTGCTACATTTAATTTCAAGTCTTTGATACTACGTTCGAATCCCTCAATGTCAGTATTATGACCAATTATTTTATTGTTATCTAAGTAAATGGTATTAACAGATTGGGTTTTTTCCGATTCTAAACTTAGGTGATCAAGATGAGGTATTACTGCTTTCTTAAAAGGAATGGTAACATTAACCCCATGTATATTTTTTTTTTTTACTTCTAAAATTAGACCGGCAAGCTCATCGCTATTTAATTTTTTTTTTTCATAAATTGCATTAATATTATTATCCTTAATCCAAAAATTATGTAATTTAGGTGATAAAGAGTGCTCTATAGGATTTCCAATCACTAAATATCTTTTCATTGTGCTGTTTTTAAATATTCTTTGATTTGTTTTATTGGTAAACCCATTATTGTATTTTCATCTCCCTTTACTTCTGAAAACAAGCTTCTTCCTTCACCTTCGATTTGGTATACATTGTAAGCATACAGGGCCTCATCTGATATTTTGGATAAATATAATTTTAAGTCATCGTCAGAAAAATTTTTCATTGTTAGTGAGGCTTTATCGGTATAATTCCAAATCATGGAACCATTCTTCGAAATACACACCGAGCTAACCAAATAATGTTTTTTTCCATTTAATTTTTTTAAAATCGTTAAGGCTTCATCTCTATTTTCGGGTTTGGATATCAGTTCACCATCTAAATCAATTACACTATCTGCTCCCAAAACCATTTGATCAATTTGTTTCAGGCTTACCTTGTTGGCCTTAAGTTCTGCTAAATTTTTAGAGATAATGTCTGGTGTAGCTTTATTTTTTATCAAGCTGTTTTTGATTGTGTCTTCATCAACATTAGAAGGTTCAACTCTGCATGATATCTTATTTTTATCTAGTATTTCTTTTCTAACCTTGCTCTTTGACGCAAGAATAATTTTATTTAACATTGTTTAGGTATATTTCGTGTATTTTTATTATTGAGGCTGCAGCCTCTTCAACTGATTTTCTTGTAACATCAATAAAAGGCCATCTATATTTTTGAAAAGTTTTTTTTGCGTCAGCAATTTCTTTAGTAATATTGTCAATGCTTGTGTAGTCTTTGTTCTCTGTTTCTCTTAAAGAGTTCATTCTATTTTTTCTTATCTCAACAAGTCTTTCGGGTTCTGTGCTTAAACCAACTACGCATGTAAGTTGTGGGTTGTCTCTTAGTTTTTTTGGTAGAGAATTTTCATTTACGAGTGGTATGTTGGATGTTTTAAATCCTCTGTTAGCCAAATAAATACTGGTCGGAGTTTTGCTTGTTCTACTAACCCCAACTAGTATTATGTCTGATTTATCAATATCATTAGTTAAATTTCCATCATCGTGGTTCATTGTAAATTGAATGGCCTCTATCCTTTCATAATACTCATCATTTAAAGCATGTTGTCCGCTTGGTTCATGGGAGGCTTTTTGATTAAGAATTTTTGAAAAATTTAAGATTAAATTACCCAATACCCCGAAACAAGGGATCTTTTTTTTATCACTTACATTGGCCAAATACTTTGCTAAATTATTATCTACAATTGTATAAAGAATCACTGAGTTTTCATCTTTTTGAGCATCTTCTAAAATTTTTAAAATTTGATTTTCCGTTCTAGTAAAAGAGCAAGAATGAACTTTATATTCAATGTTTTTAAATTGTGCTTTTAGTGCTAAAAAAATTCTGTCTAAAGTTTCTCCTGTAGAATCTGAAATCAGGTAAATTTGATATGTATTAATCATGAATAAATTGTAAATAAATTTGTATTATTTTAATAGAATTACTCAATTTAAATATTTTCTAATTATTGTTGTAAAACAAGGGTTTTATTAACAATAGTAAACTGGTTAATAAAATAATACACCAAACATAACAAAATATTAAAAAGCTACATTTTAAACAATATTATTAACTTTAAGATGTTATTAAACTGTCAGTATAATGTTAATAAAAATTAATCATCGTTATTCACACTATATAATACTAATACAATAATTATATATACTATTTTAATATGACACCTCTACACAAAGTAATAGTTAATAAAGACACTAAAACAAAACCCATATGGATAATGAGACAAGCTGGTAGATATTTACCAGAGTTTAGAGAAATAAGAAAAGTAAATCCACATTTTATAAACCTTTGTTTAAATGAAAAATTATCTTCCGAAATAACATTACAACCTATTAAAAGATTCGATTTAGATGCGGCTATAATTTTTTCAGATATTTTAATGTTGCCGTATGGCTTAAATCAGAAGGTGGAGTTTAAAAAAAACTTTGGGCCAATATTGGGCGAATTAAATATAAAAGACATGTCTAAAATAGATGAGATAGATTTTGTAGAAAAGATTTTTCCCGTTTATAAGGCCATTAAAAACGTAAGCAACAACACCCTAACTAATAATAAAAACATTATAGGATTTGTCGGGGCCCCTTGGACTTTACTGGTTTATATGATTAACCAACAATCTCCTAAAAAAAGTTTAAAAAAAGATTTCTTTAAAGATGAATTTTTAATTAATAGAATTTTATTAATTCTTGAAAAGTTTTTAAAGATTCATATAAAAAATCAAATAGACAACGGTGCAAATGTAATACAAATATTTGATAGCTGGGCCGGATTATTAGATGAAAAAGATTTACCAAATTATATTTATACCCCAACACTAAACCTGGTAAATTTCGTTAAAACTCTAGGGGTACCTGTAATTTGTTTTCCTAGAGAAATTAAAAATTATAAAGAGTTCTGTGAAATTGTAAAACCAGACGCTATTAGCATCGATTATAATATTGACCTCAACTATATATTAAAAAATATTAAAATACCGGTTCAAGGAGGTCTTGACCCAAAGATTTTACTAACCGACAAGGAAACGCTAAAGAAAGAAACCACTAGATATTTAGATGCATTTAAAGATCATCCTTACATTTTTAACCTTGGGCACGGCGTGTTACCAGAAACAAAACCTGAGATGGTTGAGTACTTAGTGGGTGTTGTAAAAAATTATTAATGAAAAAAGCAGTAATTTTATTCAATTTAGGTGGACCCGATAAATTAGAAAATGTTGAGCCATTCTTATTTAATTTATTTAATGACCCTGCAATAATTAATTTACCAATTTTTTTAAGATATCCACTGGCTAAGTTAATATCAAACAGAAGGGCGCCTATCGCAAAAAAAATTTATCAAGAGCTTGGTGGTTCATCGCCAATTTTAAAATTAACTAAAGATCAATCCTCAGCTCTTGAATTAAAACTTAATAACAACGATGGATTGTCTGACCACAAATGTTTTGTTGTTATGAGATGTTGGCACCCAAGAGCCGAAGATGTTATAAGAGACGTTATAGATTATGATCCCGACGAGGTTGTTTTAATGCCCCTCTACCCCCAATATTCTGCGGCGACATCCGGTTCTTCTATTAAAGAATGGAAAGATGTTTGTAAAAAAAATAATTTTAAAACAAAAACAAGCATAATTTGCTGTTACCCAACTGACCCTAATTTTATTTCAGCGCATAAAAATGAGATAATAAAAAAAATTGACAATTTAGAAAACTATAAATTAATTTTTTCTGCGCACGGCCTACCAGAAAAAAATATTAAAAAAGGTGACCCCTATCAGTGGCAAGTCGAACAGTCGGTTAACAAAATTGTTAAATCTTTACAAATTGAAAGTTTAGATTGGGTTTTAAGCTACCAAAGTCGTGTTGGTCCTTTAAAATGGATTGGGCCATCAACAGATGATATAATTATTGAAAATTCTAAATTAGGCAAACATATTGTGTTGGTACCAATTGCCTTTGTTTCTGAACATTCGGAAACATTAGTTGAGCTAGATATAGAATACAAAGAACTTGCCGATAAGAATGGGTGTAAAAATTACACAAGAGTTCCCGCCCTAGGAACTAATGATGATTTTATCAAAGCAATGAGCGAACTGATTATTAAAAAAGATAATTATAATTTTGATGGTAAAATTTTCCCCCCTAAAATACGTTGTCCCAATAATTTTAAAAAATGTGCATGTATAAATTATGACTAGTTATTTACTTTTTAAAAGCCTACATTTAATAACAGTTATTTCTTGGATGGCCGGACTATTATATTTGCCAAGAATTTTTGTTTATCATTCTGAAAATATTAAAACCAAAGAAATATGCACGGTGTTTAAAACAATGGAAAGAAAGCTTTTCAATTATATTATGACCCCTACCATGATCCTAAGTTGGTTATTTGGATTGATTTTAATTTCAATTATTGGTTTTGAAAACCTTGGTTCAAAATGGTTACAAATAAAGTTAATTCTAGTAATTTTTCTTACCTCATACCATTTTTATCTCGGTGCTATTCTTGTTGATTTCAAAAATGATATTAGTAAAAAAACACCTAAATTTTATAGATGGTTAAATGAAGTACCAACTATTATCTTAATTTTTGTTGTATTTATTGTAATTTTTAAGCCAATCTAGGGTTGAAAAAATTAAAAGATTATATATATTAATTCACTCAATCAATTCTCAATCAATCCCCTTTAAATTAAACCATGAATATACAAGAACTTAAATTAAAAACATCTGAACAACTTATTACTCAGGCCGAAGAGTTAGGAATCGAAAATGCCAGCACTCTAAGAAAGCAAGAAATTCTTTTCGCAATTTTAAAAAAAGTTGCTGAAAAAGAAGAAATTACTGGTGCGGGTGTTCTGCAATTATTGCAAGATGGATTTGGTTTTCTAAGAGCAATGGAGTCAAACTATTTACCAGGACCAGATGATATTTATGTAAGCCCAAGTCAAATAAGAAAATTTGGACTAAGGACTGGAGATACAGTAGAGGGACCAGTAAGAGCACCTAAAGAAGGCGAAAGATATTTTGCGCTTCTTCAGGTCAGTAAAATAAACTTTGAAGAACCTGAGAAGTCAAGACACAAAATTGCTTTTGAAAACCTTACCCCACTTTATCCTGACCAACAGTTGGTAATGGAAATTGAAACTACAAAAGTGGAAAAGAAACCAGACCTTACGCCGAGGTTAATTGATTTAGTTAGTCCAATTGGTAAAGGACAGCGTTCAATAATTATTTCACCCCCTAAAGCCGGTAAAACAATGATTTTACAAAGTATCGCTAACTCAATAGCTAAAAATTATCCAGAATGTTATCTAATCGTGCTTTTGATTGATGAGAGACCAGAGGAAGTTACCGACATGCAAAGATCTGTAAAAGGTGAGGTTATCAGCTCTACTTTTGATGAGCCGGCGCAAAGACACGTGGCAGTAGCTGAAATGGTAATTGAAAAAGCTAAAAGATTAACAGAAAATAAAAAAGATGTAGTGATATTACTAGACTCAATAACTAGACTTGGAAGAGCCTATAACGCAGTGATACCCAGCTCTGGTAAAGTTTTAACAGGAGGTGTTGATGCTAACGCTCTTCAAAGGCCAAAAAGATTTTTTGGTGCAGCAAGAAATATTGAAGAAGGAGGATCTTTAACAATTATCTCCACAGCATTAATAGATACCGGAAGCAGAATGGATGAAGTAATTTTTGAAGAATTCAAAGGTACAGGAAATAGTGAAACAGTTTTAGATAGAAAAATTGCTGATAAAAGAATTTATCCCGCAATAGACATAACTAAGTC
>CAJQSU010000031.1 GCA_905616435.1 uncultured Candidatus Pelagibacter sp.
TCAAATCTACTTCAAGATTATAATGATAATGGTTATGTTGCTCCAATAGAAGTCTTAAGTAAAGATCAGGCATATGAGATAAGAAAAGAAATAGAAAATATTGAAACTAAATGGCCTGATGAATTAAAAGGAGCAGGAAGAAATTATGTACATATGATTTCTCCTATACTGGATGAAGTTTGTCATAATTCTAAAATGCTAGATGCTGTTGAGGGTATAATTGGAAAAAATATTCTTATTTGTGGAACAACTTTATTTATCAAAAATCCTCATGAAAAAGGATTTGTAAGTTTTCATCAAGACGCAGCATATATAGGTCTGGAACCACATAATTGGGTAACAGCTTGGTTAGCAATAACTGATGCTAATGAAGAAAATGGTTGTATGAGAATGTGGTCTGGCTCACATAAAGATGCCATCAGGTATCATGAGCAAAAATATGATGAGGGTAACTTGTTAACTAGAGGTCAAACAGTTGAAAATGTCCCATTAGATAAAACAACTCCTTTAATTTTGAAAGCAGGACAAATGTCATTACATCATCCAACTATAGTTCATGGTTCGGGACTAAACAAAAGTAACGATAGAAGGATTGGTTTTGTTGTTCAGAGCTATATTGGTAGTAATGTAAATCAAGTTTTAGGTAAAATGTATGTCCAACAAGCAAGAGGAGATGATGCATTTAAATACCATCAACACACAAAAAGACCAAACAGGTTAATGAGCTCGGAAGATATTGAAATAAGAAAGAAAGCGAATGATGACCTTCAAAGAATTTTTTATCCTGGTGCTATAAAAAAAAGAGATCTATAATTAAAAATGAAAAAAAATAAATTTAACAAAAATTCAATTTCATTTCTTTTTGCTAAAAAACATATCTATATTTACTATCCTTGTATTTGGATAATTCTTTTATTATATTTATTTACTAGATGAATAAAAAATTAATATTAATTATTATTATAGTTGCGGCTATTGAATTGTCAGGAAATGGCATTCTAAGCTCTTTATACAAAATAATAAGTTAAGGAACTAAGGTTAGAGTTGAGGAGGAAACTCTTTTTTATTCATAAATTGATATCCCTTTATTACAGCTTCTCTTTTTGAGATATCGATATACCATCTTGATAAATTTTTATAATCTTTAAGACCAATATCATGCCACTCATGCCGAGCAAGCCATGGCCATGTTGCAATATCTGCAATTGTATAATCTTTACCTGCTAAAAATTCAGATGAAGCTAGTCTTTCATCCAGCTCTCCGTAAAGTCTTTTGGCAATTTTAAAAAATCTTTTTTCACCAAATTCACTTTTACCAGGATTATAATGATGAAATTGATGGTGCTGTCCAAGCATTGGTCCTATTGTTCCCACTTGTGCCATTAACCATTGATTTATAATAATGCGATCTTTTACTTCATAAAATTTATTATATTTTTCCGCTAAATACATAAGGATTGCTCCAGACTCGAATACAGATTTTTCGTTTTCATGGTCTACTATTACAGGTATCTTACTAAAGGGGCTTATTTTTCTAAAATCAGATTTAAACTGATCGTCTTTTGATAAGTCCATTTCTGTAACTTTATAATCACAACCTATTTCTTCTAATAATATAGATATTTTTTTTCCATTTGGGGTATCAGAACTAAAAAGTTCAATCACTACTTAACGCCTAGTCGATCTTTAACTGTTTTCGAAGATGTTGTGAATTCAAACCTATATTTTTCATCTGGTTTTGCATATTTAAAGCATCCCCTTGCAGCAAGTGCACCTTCGTGGAAACCAGAAAGAATTAATTTAAGTTTACCTGGATAAGAACAAATATCTCCAATCGCAAAAATTCCTTCTTTATTAGTTTCAAAACTTTCTGTGTTAACGGGGATTGTTTTTTTATCTAAATTTAAGCCCCATTCAGCAATAGGTCCTAGTTGCATTATTAATCCAAAAAAACCTAACACATAATCTGTTTTGATTTCTTTTATTGTTTTATCATCATGTTTAATATTAATGCTTTCAACTTTTTCTTTTCCTTGAACTGAATCTAATTGATATTTTGTATAAATCTCTATTTTACCCTCTTCTTTTAATTGATTAGCTTTATCTATGCTTGCTTGCATCCCTCTAAAATCATCTCTTCTATGAACTAATATAACTTTAGATGTATTTGATAGTTCTATTGCCCAGTCCAAAGCAGAGTCTCCTCCACCAAAAATAACTACTGTCTTGTCTTTAAAGACTGTTTTGTCTCTAATTGAATAGAGTATTTGTTTTCCTTCATACTTTTCAATTTCTTTTGTTGGAAATTTTCTTGGTTCAAAAGAGCCTACTCCAGCTGCAATGATTATACTTGATGACTCAAATTCAGTTCCTTTATTGGTTTTTGTAATCCATTTTTTTTCAACTTTTTTAATTTCTTCTACTCTTTCATTTAAATGAAAGTTTGTTTTAAATGCTTTAATTTGCTCTATTAAGTTGTTGGTTAACTCTTCCCCAGTACATTCAGGAACTGCAGGAATATCATAAATAGGTTTATCTGGATAAAGCTCAATACACTGGCCACCAATTTTATCTAAGTTATCAACTACTTCACATTTTAACCCAATTATTCCTAATTGGTGAACACAGAATAATCCGACTGGTCCTGCTCCTATTATTAAAGTATCAGTTTTAATCATTTATCCTTGGTTTGATGGAATGTTAACCACTAAACCATCCAATTCATCTGAAACTACTACTTGGCAACTTAATCTACTAAATTTGCTTGGTTCATATGCCATGTCTAACATGTCTTCCTCTCCGTCTTCCTTATTGGGAAGTTTATCCCACCATTCCTCTTTAATATAAACGTGACAAGTGGCACATGCCATTGCACCTCCACAATCAGCATCTATACCTGAAATATCATTTTGAACAGCTCCCTCCATAACTGTAAGGCCATTTTGAACATCAACAGTATGAGTTTTATTGTCGTGAGTAATGTAAGTGATTTTTGACATGGATTATATATAGGCTCTTATAAGAATAGAACAAGAGAACAAAAACGCACTTATATTTAATTTAATATCCATGGCCTAAATTTATTATAGGCAAAAAAAAAGGGCAAGTATAAAAAATATACCTGCCCTAATTTAAACTTTTAAGTAAAACTACCTAGCTTTTCTTCCACCTGAACTAGTTGCAGCAGCCCAAATTACTAGACCAAATGCAATTTTGTTTACAAAGTCAGCTAAGTTATAAACTACGTTAAGTGAGTTAGCATCTACTCCACCTGTTAGGTAACCAAATACATAACCTAATGGGTAAATTGCCCAACCTACTGTAACGATCATTCTCATTGCACCAAAAGCAGTAACAAGAGCTTTGTTTCCACTTTTTGCTGCAGCTTTACCAGCTTCACCTGAAAATATTTCATAAAGAATGTATACCCAACCAGCCATACCGATAATGAAACCAAGTGTAGCGTTGATGTATCCAGCCTCTCCTAAATATCCACCTACTAGCATCACAACTGAACCAAGTAGCAATCTCCAGAACATTCCTGAGTTTGCTTTTCCTACAGCTGATAGAATTAAATAAAATTCAACCATTTGTAGTGGTACAGTGATTAACCAATCAATGTATCTGTAAACTGTTGGTGAGTCACCAGTAGCTACCCATACTTCTCTCATATACATGTAGTGTATGAATGCGATACCAGTTACTAGACCAGCAACAATAACTGAA
>CAJQSU010000032.1 GCA_905616435.1 uncultured Candidatus Pelagibacter sp.
ACCACTTCCTCCAATGCTTATGTTTGATAGAATAACTGAAATTACCGACGATAAAGGAACTTATAACAAAGGTTCTTTGAAGGCTGAATTAGATATTAAGGACGATCTTTGGTTTTTTGAATGTCACTTTAAAGGTGATCCTGTTATGCCTGGATGTTTAGGTCTTGATGCAATGTGGCAACTAGTTGGGTTTTACCTAGGCTGGCTTGGAAACCCAGGTAAAGGAAGAGCTCTTGGTGTGGGAACAGTTAAATTTACAGGTGAAGTTATAAAAAGTGTAAAAAATGTTAAGTATGAAATTAGTATGAAAAAAATTATGGCTCCTGGGGGAACAACAGTTGGTTTGGCAAATGGTTTGGTGTTTGCAGATGACAAAAAAATTTATTCCGCAGAAAGTTTAAAAGTAGGATTATTTAAATAATGAGAAGAGTTGTTGTTACAGGTTTAGGAATTGTATCTTGCTTAGGAAATAATCAAGAAGAAGTTCATCAGTCGTTATTAAATTCAAAATCAGGAATTTCTTTTGCAGAAGAATATAAAGAGCATAATTTAAAGAGTCATATCCATGGAAAACCAAATATAAATCTAATGGACCACATTGATCGAAAAACTATTCGATTTATGGGTTCTGGATCTGCTTATAATTATATAGCAATGAAAGAAGCTATCAAAGACTCTGGTCTAGAAGAAAAAGATGTAAGTAATTATAAAACTGGAATCGTAATGGGCTCTGGTGGTCCTTCAATTGAAAACGTTGTTTTATCAGTTGATAAAACTAGAGCTAAAACTCCAAAATTAATGGGACCCTTTGTTGTTCCAAGAACAATGGCAAGTACGGCATCAGCTACTCTTGCTGTACCTTTTAAAATTAAAGGTGTGAACTATACAATGAGCTCAGCGTGCGCAACAAGTGGACATTGTATTGGTCATGCGAGTGAATTAATTCAAATGGGTAAACAAAATGTTGTCTTTGCGGGTGGCAGTGAAGAGCTTCACTGGGCTATGACTGCAATGTTTGATGCAATGACTGCCCTTTCGTCTAAATATAATGATACTCCAGAAAAAGCATCAAGAGCCTATGACAAAACTAGAGATGGTTTTGTAATTGCAGGTGGTGGTGGTGTATTAGTGCTTGAAGAATATGAACATGCTAAAGCTAGAGGTGCTCAAGTATATGCTGAATTAACTGGTTATGGAGCAACTTCAGATGGTTATGACATGGTAGCGCCATCTGGTGAAGGAGCTGTAAGATGTATGAAAATGGCTTTAGCGACAGCAAAAAATAAAGTTGATTATATAAATACTCACGGTACTTCAACTCCAGTAGGAGATGTTACTGAATTAAGAAGTGTTGGAGAAACATTTGGAGATGATGTTCCAAAAATTAGTTCAACTAAATCATTATCTGGTCACCCTCTGGGTGCTGCTTCAGTTCATGAGGCAATCTACTGTTTGATCATGATGAAAAATAATTTTATTACTGGGTCTGCAAACATTGAAAATATGGATGATGAGGCTAAAAAATTTCCAATTGTAACTAAGACAGAAACGGGTGTTACTTTAAATACAGTCATGTCTAACAGTTTTGGTTTTGGTGGAACTAACGCTGCTTTAATTTTTGAAAAGGTTTAAGTTATGAGTTTGATGAATGGTAAAAGGGGATTAATCATGGGTGTTGCTAATGAAAGATCTATTGCTTGGGGAATTTCACAAAAACTCGCTGAAGCAGGTGCTGAACTTGCATTCACTTATTTGGGGGACGCCTTGAAAAAAAGAGTTATCCCTTTAGCAGAAAAATTAAATTCAAAAAATACATTTAGTTGTGATGTTGAAAACAAAGATGAGGTAGTAAAATTATTCAAAGATATTAAATCTTTATGGGGTGAAATTGATTTTGTAGTTCATGCTGTAGCCTTTTCTGACAAATCAGAACTATCAGGTGAGTACCTAAATACTACCAGGGAAAACTTTTTAAAAAGTATGTTAATTTCGTGCTTTTCATTTACAGAAGTTGCAAAAGAAGCTTCTAAGATAATGAAAGAAGGTGGCAGTATGTTAACATTAACCTACGAGTCTAACAAAGCTATTCCAAATTATAACGTAATGGGTGTTTGTAAATCTGCTCTTGAAGCAAGTGTTAAGTACCTTGCAAGAGACTTGGGTTCTAAAGGAATGAGGGTAAATGCAATAAGTGCGGGACCTATTAAAACATTGGCAGCTTCTGCTATTGGAGATGCAAAATTCTTATATAAATGGAATGCAGACCATTCTTTCCTTAAAAGAAACGTCGACATCCATGATGTTGGAAATTCAGCATTATATTTATTAAGTGACCTTGCAAACGGTGTTACTGGTGAAATTCACTACGTAGATGCCGGATATAACAAAGTTGGGATGCCGGATCCTAAAAATATCACTTAAACTAATAGTATTTTGAAAAAAACAAGACATGCTGATGCTCTTTTTGCTTTTGTAAAATCTATTAAGTTTAATACTCAAAATTATATTCCAAATGAAGGTGCATCTTTTTCTTTATTTCGTATTGAAATTTTATCAGGTCTTACCGTTGCTTTAGCTTTGGTTCCAGAGGCCGTTGCATTTGCCTTCGTTGCTGGTGTTCCACCTTTGTCAGGTCTTTATGCGGCTTTTATAGTTGGTTTAATTACAGCAATACTAGGAGGCCGTCCTGGCATGATATCAGGTGCTACAGGAGCTTTGGCAGTTGTAATGGTTGCACTTGTCATGGACCATGGTGCAGAATATTTGTTTGCCACTGTGGTTTTAATGGGATTATTACAATTAATCGCCGGTCTATTTAAGTTGGGAAAATTTATCAGAATGGTTCCCGAACCTGTAATGCTTGGTTTTGTTAATGGATTAGCAATAGTAATTGGAGTTTCTCAACTTAGTCAATTTAAGATAATGAATTCTCTTGGAGAGTTGGTTTGGATTACTGGTGACACGTTACTTTACTCAATTATATTTGTTGCTTTCACAATGTTTATTATTTGGTTTTTACCTAAAATAACAAAAATATTACCATCCACATTGGTAGCTATATTATTTACAACCATCTTTGTTTTAACATTAAAAATTAATATACCCAATGTTGGTGACCTTGCTAGTGTTAAAGGTGGTATTCCAAATTTTTTAATACCAAATGTTCCTTTTAATTTTGAAACTTTTAAAATCATTTTCCCATATGCATTTATATTAGCCTCAATTGGTTTGATAGAAAGTTTATTAACTTTAAATTTAGTTGGAGAAATTACCAATAAGAGAGGTGGTGCAAGCAAAGAGTGTTTGGCCCAAGGTTTAGCAAATACTGTTACTGGTTTTTTTGGAGGAATGGGTGGTTGTGCGATGATCGGACAATCTATGATAAATGTTAGATCTGGTGGTAGAACACGTATTGCGGGGATATCAGCTGCTTTATTTTTATTGGTATTTATTTTGTTTGCCTCCTCATATATTGAAATGATACCAATTGCTGCTTTGGTAGGAGTTATGTTTATGGTCGTAATAGGTACATTTGCTTGGAATTCTTTAAAAATATTACGTGTTGTTCCTAAAAGTGATGCTTTAGTTACTATACTTGTGACCGTAGTTACTGTCATGGAAGATTTAGCGGTTGCAGTAATAGTTGGTGTAATCGTATCTGCTCTCGTGTTTGCGTGGAAATCTGCTTCAAAAATTAGAGCTATAGAAAGATCTTCTAAAACAGAAAAAGGTGCAAAAGTTTATGAGATAGAAGGGCCGCTTTTTTTTAGTTCTACCAATAGTTTTTTGGAAATATTTAATCCATCAGAAGATCCAAAAATAATCATTATTGATTTTGCAAAGTCAAAAGTAATTGATCAATCTGCTTTAAAAGCAATTGAAGATATTGCAGAAAAATATAATGGCTTAGGAAAAAAAGTTAAACTCAGACATTTAACTAAGGACTGTCATAAATTACTAACTAGATCAGGACAACTTGTTGTCGATAGCGATGACGACCCAGAATACGGAATTGCGGTTGATTATGGAGTAAAATTAGGAATTTTTGGTAGATAAAATCCCAGAACTTTCACTCCACGCTTTCAAAATTTTAATTTAAATTATTATTCAGCTGCCTGCTTCATAGAAAGTTTAACTTTACCCCTATCAAAACCAATCACTTTAACTTTTACCTCGTCACCTTCTTTGACAACATCGGTAACTTTTTCTACTCTTTTAGCAGCAAGTTCTGATATGTGAACAAGACCATCTTGTTTACCTAAGAAGTTAACAAATGCACCAAACTCCATAATCTTCATCACTTTACCTGAGTAGATTTTGTTTAGTTCAGCTTTTGCAGTAATGTCTTTAATAATTTGCATAGCAATGTTTCTAGACTCTTCGTCTGGAGCAGCAACAGTTACTACGCCCTCGTCATTCACATCAACTTTTGCACCAGACTTTTCAACAATCTCTCTAATCGTTGCGCCACCTTTTCCAATAACAGCTGCAATATCTTTTTTATCAACAGTTATCTGTTCCATTTTTGGAGTATATTGTCCGACATCAGCTCTTGATTCACTTAAAGCTTTATTCATTTCACCTAAGATATGAACTCTTCCATCTTTAGCCTGTTTTAAAGCCTGCTCCATAATTTCAAAAGTAATACCTGTAATTTTGATATCCATTTGAAGTGAGGTAATTCCATCTTTAGTTCCAGCAACTTTAAAGTCCATGTCTCCTAAATGATCTTCATCACCTAAAATATCTGATAGAACACTAAAATCATCACCTTCTTTAATTAAACCCATTGCAATACCTGCAACTGGTTCTTTAATTGGTACTCCTGCATCCATTAACGAAAGAGATGCACCACAAACACTTGCCATTGAAGAAGAGCCGTTAGATTCTGTAATATCTGAAACTATTCTAAAAGTGTAAGGAAACTCCTCTTTTGAAGGTAGTGAGGATTTAATTGCTCTCCATGCTAATTTTCCATGCCCAACTTCTCTTCTACCTGTTCCAATTCTTCCCGTTTCACCTACTGAAAAAGGAGGAAAATTATAGTGAAGCATAAATCTTTCTCGATGTTGTCCATCTAAACTCTCTAATCTTTGTTCATCGTCAGATGTCCCTAAAGTAGTAACAACAATCGCTTGTGTTTCTCCTCGAGTAAATAGTGCTGATCCATGAGTTCTTGGCAAAATGCCAACTTCACATTCAATAGCCCTTACATCAGATAAACCTCTACCATCAATTCTTTTTTTATTTTTAAGAATATCAGTTCTCACAATAGATTTTTCGAGATTTTTTAATTCATCACTCACATCAAAATCAGAATAACTTTCATCTTCTGCAAAAAGCTTCTTGGCTTTATCAGTAACTTCTGAAATTTGACTTGATCTATCTTGCTTATCTATTGTCGCAAAAGCTTTTGTTAAGTCTTTTGTAAATTCACTTGCAAGTTTTTTCTTAACTTCAGATAAATCTTTCTTTTCAACGATCCACTCTGGTTTTCTACATTCCTTAGCAAGTTCCTCTATCATTTTAATTATTGGAACAAAACCTTCGTGACCAAATTTAACTGCATCTAACATCACTTTTTCAGTTAAACCTTTGGTTTCTGACTCAACCATAAGTACGGCATCTTTTGTGCCTGCAACAACTAAATCTAAACTAGAGTTTTCTAATTCTGCTTTTGATGGATTAAGAATAAACTTACCATCGACATAACCTACCCTAGATGCTCCTACAGGGCCCATAAACGGCATTCCTGAAATAGCTAGCGCTGCTGAAGAAGCGTTGATTGCTAAAACATCTGGTTGGTTGTCTTTGTCGTATGAAATTACTGTTGGTAACAACTGAACTTCATTTTTAAATTCACTGGGAAACAAAGGTCTGATTGGTCTGTCGATCAATCTTGAGATTAATTGTTCACTTTCAGTTGGTCTTGCTTCTCTTTTAAAATATCCACCAGGAATTTTTCCACCTGCATAATATTTTTCTTGGTAGTTAACTGATAATGGAAAATAATCCATATCTGGATTTACTTTCTTTGCTCCTACTACTGTTGCTAAAATAACTGTTTCACCACATGTAGCAATAATTGCTCCATCTGCCTGTCTTGCTAC
>CAJQSU010000033.1 GCA_905616435.1 uncultured Candidatus Pelagibacter sp.
AAATCTTGATACAGTTAATTCAGAGAATTTTACAGATTTTAAAAAGACTCTAAATAATTCAGTTGAAAGTTTAATTGGTAAAGAAAATAAACAATTTCCAAATCCTTCTGATCAAAAACTCTTTGAAATGCCACCGTTAAGAAATTTTCTTTTAAATAACAATGAAATAAATAGTGAAATAAATAAATTAAATGATTTTGATATCTATCAATCATTTAATAAAGGTGGTTTGGCCAACGGTTGGGGTGCAAATTGTGTTCCTTATAACAATGATGAAATTGGTGACTGGAATATTAGTTCAAATAAATTTTATTTATCTCAAAAAAAGATATTTGATGAACTTAATGTTTCTAAAATAGATGATAAAATTAATGCGACTTTTAACATTTCAAATTTTGGTAATGAAAATCCTATAGACTTAGATGAAAGAGATAATTATTTTCTTAATAAGTTTAATGATAATTATAAATTCTTTTTAAAAGAAAATGTTGAAATGGGAAGAGCTAGACTTGCCATTAAAAATTCTAATACAGATAATAGCTGTATACTTACCTCTAGATGCTTGTGGGGCTGTCCTCAAAATGCAATATACAATCCACTTACTTCAACCTTAAAAAAATGCAAAACTTATAAACAATTTAGATATTTTGATAATCGTAAAGTTTCTCATTTTAATTTAAAAGATTCTAAAATAAATGAAATATTCTATTTTGAAAAAGAAATTAAAAAAATAGAAAATATTAACTCAAAAGTATTTTTGTGTGCTGGTGCCATACAATCTGGAATTATTTTTAACAGAACTTGTATAAAAAATAATTTAAAAATTAATGATTTTAAAACAGGGCTAATGGATACAAAACAAGTTAAAATTGTTTATTTTTTTCCAAAGATGCTTGGTAAAAAGATAAACTATAAATCGGTTCAATTTAACAGGCTTATAGGTGCTATGAGAGAAAGATATGATAATAGAAATGAATATATTCATCTTGAATTTTTACATCTGAACTCTTTATTTTATCAACCTGTAATTAATAATTTGCCCTTACCATTGAGGTTATCTAAAAATATATTTTATAATTTCTTTTCTTCATTGGGCGTTTGTACATATTTTTTGCCCGATTCTTTAAATGATAACAATAAGATTAAATTCACCAATAATGAAAAAATTGAGATTAATTATACAGAAAATGATGAAAAAATGGTATTAGACAAAAAAATTGAAAAAAGAATTAAAAAATATTTACTTAAAATGTCAGCAATTCCAATTAAAACTATTAGATATGAGTCTGGTTCGGCAATTCATTATGCGGGAACTGTTCCGATGGGTAATGAAGATAAATTTGCTGTTAACACTATTGGTCAAGTAAAATTCATCAATAACTTAATAATTGCTGATGCATCTATTATGCCTAGGCTTTCTAGCAAACCTATAAGTATTAATGCTGCTAGTCTAGGTGATTATATTGTTCAAGAAAATACTTAAACCTAAATGAATAAAAGTTTTAACATCTCAAATCAAGAATACTTATTCTATATCAAGTATTTAAATCTAATTGAAAATAAAAAACTAATGCAGGCTGCAAATATCAGAATAGAAAACTACTTAAATTATAACCCTATTAGATATACAGATTTTTTCTTAAACAGCTGTATACAGTATTATTTTGATATATTTTTCTTAGACTTTTTATCAAAGTTTTTTTTTCGGAGATCAATCATAAGATTAAAATTGAATATGATATTAGCTTTACAGGAAGCAGAGTATAATAATTTTAACCATATGATCAATTCTTCAAATATCAAAGTAATTATCTTAGATACATTAAAATTTGCAATTATATTGCTCACTTTTCCAGTATGGCTGTTGTATAAATTTTTAATATTTAAATTAAATTTAGTGAGCAAAAATGCCTAGATCAAAGAATAACTTTATATATATTTTTTTAATAGTTTTATCGATGACAAGTTTTATTTATGGTTTTGCTGTGAAAGAAGACTCTGCGGGAGGTGGTTTATTTGATTTTAATAATACATGGAATAATCAAACTACTTTTGACAATAACTCATTGATTGAGTCAATAAGAAATACAAAAACATCAGAAATTAATGAGAATATAAATAGTCATTTTCCGTTTAGCTATATATTAAATAAATTTTTGAATCCATTTTCAAAAAATAAAGAAAATTTTAAAAAAAGTATTTTTATTTTAAATTTTTTTGTACCTCTAATATTTTTTTTTGGTTTAAAAAATAATTTTACAAATAAAAATCTTTATCTCTTAGGATGCTTATCTAGTATATTATATTTAAGCCCTTATTTTAGGACTAGTTCGTATTGGGCTGGCATGGAAAATTACGGATTATTTATGTTTGTTATGTCATATTATTTTTTTTCTAATTATCTAAAAAATAAAAAAAAAATAAAGTTCAACATTATATTCTTCTCCATATTTAGTTGCTTCTGTGTATATTTTGACCAAAAACTTTTGATAATTCCTTTAGTTTACATGTTTCTTTTTTTTAAAAATGAAACAAATAAAGATAATATAATACTCTACTTAATCACAAATTTTATTTTATCTATTCCAGTGCTATCACTTATATATTATTGGGGGAGTGTTATATCCCCTCATGATACTGAGTCTAGAAAGTTTGGTGATAGGCTATTCTTAGAACAAATTGGCTATTGTTTTTCAATTATTCTTTTTTACCTAACTCCATACATGTTTATATATCATAAGAAAATTTTTCAATATTTGTTGGACAATAAAAAAATTGTTGCAATTTTATCAATTATTTTTATTGCCTACATCATCTTAATATTGTTTTACCCTTCCAGCTATGGTCGATGGGACCCATTTGGAAAAGGCTGGTTACATAAAATAAGTAAAATATTTTTTGAGGATAATCTTTATCAAAAAATTTTTACTTATTTTGTTTTTTATATTTCAATGATAGCTATATTTGCTACAGCACAGAATAGACTTATTTTAATTTATTTTACTCTTTTTTTTGTATTTATTTCTGCATTAATATTGCCAATTTTTCAAGAATACTTCGACCCATTAATGCTTATATTTCTTGCATTGTTTTTTTATAAGGAAAATGAAATTAATGATAAGTTTGTCAAATTTCACTATTTTTTTAGTGCTTTGTTTTTAATATCATTAAATTTATATTATTAATGATTAAAAAGATTTATTTCCACGCTGATGATTTTGGTAGAAGCAAAGTAATTTCTAAAAATATCTACAAATGTATTAAACTTGGTATTATCAATAGTATATCTATCATGGTTGGATTTAATGAAAATTACTTTGATAAAATAAAAAAAGATCGTTATTTAAATATTAGATTACATTTAAATCTTACTGAATATTACAAAAAAAGCTCTTTAAATGAAAATTATAATTTTTTAAAATTACTTATAATAAGATTAAGCCCAAATTATTTAAAACATAAAAAAAAGATAAAAAAGGAAATAGAACGCCAAATAACTTACTTCAAAAATAAGTTTAATGTTAAGAATATTCAAATTGACTCACATGAGCACATTCATGTTATACCCTGGGTTAGTGATATAATTGTAGATCTCAAAAAAAAACATAATATTATTGAATTAAGAGACCCGATTGAAAAATATTACTTTGTTAATTTTAATGATATTTTTAATGTCAATTATCTAATGAATATAATTAAATTTTTTTTAATTAAATTTTTAAGTATTTTTCATAATGAAAATAAAAAAACTTTGGTTAAAAAAAGTTTTACTGGATTGCTTTATACTGGTTTTCAAAATTTAAACTCTATAACAAAAGGTATAAAGCTTAATTCAAAAAATAATGAGAATTTAGAAGTTTTAATACACCCTGGTTACACTGATTATAGTGAAATTAAATTATTTAAAAAAAGATACTTTAGCTACTATTCATCTAAAAAAAGAATTGATGAATTTAAATTAGCCTCATCAAAAAAAATTATTAATCTTTTGAGTAAATCTAGAGATTAGTATTTTTATTATTTTTCAAAATTATATTATAAAATTGCAACAACACAGCACAAAGAATAATCGCACCACCAATTAGTCCAAACATTGACGGTCTTTCACTCACAAATAGAAAGGCCCAAACAGGTCCTAATACTGATTCTGATAGCATAATTATTCCAACCATGGCAGAAGGAGTTGTTCTTGCTCCAATTGTAATAAATATAAAACCAAAACCAACTTGAAAAAAACCAGCCAGGAAACCTAAAAAAATATCGTTAGGAGATATCATTAAATTAGTTGAGAGTAAAAATCCTATTATACAAGAGCTAACACCAGCAACAAACTGAGCAGGTACCATGTCTACAGTTGGATATTTTCTTATTATCATTATTAAAATTGCAAAAGTTATAGGCATTGTAAATGCTGCTAGATTTCCTGATAGTTCGCCAGGTGCAAGTGAATTTCCAACCATGACTAAAACACCTGTAATTGCTAAAATAATTGACGTTAAAGTAACGGTATTTATCTTTTCTTTTAAAAAGAAATACCCAAATACAGCAAGAAATAATATTTGAAGTGAAATAATAAA
>CAJQSU010000034.1 GCA_905616435.1 uncultured Candidatus Pelagibacter sp.
AGTCGCTTTATTCTTATTTCTAAAATTTTTATTTAAAATCTTGGTACCTTTGCTGTTTGACAACAATAGTGTTAAAAATATTTTTTTATTTACAAACTGATATTTTTTTGGAAATGATTTGCAAATTAATTGAAAAAAAATTTTGTTTTGTTTAATTTTTTTTGACCAATTTTTCTCTTCTGATACGACATCTAAACTAATCATTATGATTGCTATAAGCCTTAACAATCTTAGATACTAGTGGATGTCTGACAACATCTGAATGGTCAAAGTCAATAACTGATATTTCTTCTAAATGAGATAAAAGTTTTTTGGAACTATCTAAACCTGACATATTTTTATTTGGAAGGTCTATTTGAGATGGATCACCATTAATCACAATCTTAGAATTTTCACCAATTCTTGTAAGAAACATTTTTATTTGCGTATCAGTTGCGTTTTGTGCTTCATCTAAAATAGCAAACGAATTTTTTAATGTTCTTCCTCGCATGAATGCTAATGGAGCAATTTCAATGTCTCCAATTTCAATCATTTTTTGAATTTTTTCATAGTCAAATAAATCATATAAAGAATCGTATAGAGGTCTTAAATAAGGATCCACTTTCTCTTTCATATCACCTGGTAGAAATCCCAATCTTTCTCCCGCCTCTACTGCAGGTCTAGATAAAATTATTCTTTCAATCTTTTTTTCAAGCAACATAGTTAAGCCTACAGCTACGGCTAAAAATGTTTTTCCAGTACCCGCTGGCCCTGCAGATATAACAATATCACTTTGTCTCAATGCTCTTACATACTCTTTTTGTTTTTCTGATCTTGGAATTATTGATTTTTTTGGAGTCTTAATTATGTCTGTAACATTTTGATTTTTAACTTTTTCATTAATCATAAATTTATCAATAGATGATCGTATGTCTTTGTTTTCAATATTTCCATTGTTAATGAATTGATTTACCAAAAATTGTATAGCATTTTTAACTAATTCATTTTTATTAGGTGAAGATTTAATCAAAATAGAGTTGCCTCTTGAATATAATTCAGACTTAGTAATTTTTTCTAATTCTTTAAGATTTTTATTAAATTCTCCAACCACTCCCATCATCAAATCATTATCGTGGAAAATTACGCTTAATGTGTTGTTATCTGAATATACAAATTTTAAATTTATGTCGAAATTTTTTTTTGCGTTGATACTCAAATTTTAAGCCACTTTTTGTTTTGATTGATCTGAAGTTTCTCCAAATAAAGTATTTCGATTGCTGCTAAGAATTTTAACTTTCACAACTTTTCCTATTAAATCATCAGTACCATTAAATAAGACTGATGTCATGTACTCAGATCTTCCAAAAAGTTTAGTTTTATCATCCGTTCGATTCTCTACCAATACATTTTGGATTGTATTTTCTAGTGATTTGTTCATTTTTATTTGATTGTTTGATAGCATTTCTTGAATTATCTCTAATCTTTTAAGTGAATCTTTTTTATTCATTGTAGGTAAATCTGCCGCTACTGTTCCTGGTCTTGGGCTAAAAATAAATGAAAAAGAATTTATAAACTTTACTTCTTCAATCAGTTTTAATGTAAGCTTAAAGTCATTTTCATTTTCACCCGGATAAGCAATAATAAAATCACTTGAAAACTGCACATCAGGATTGATTTTTTTTAATTTATTAAAAATCTCTAAATATTTTTTTATTGTATGTTTTCTATTCATGAGTTCTAAAACTTTGTCTGAACCACTTTGTACTGGCAGATGAACTAATGGCATTAATTTTTTTGAGTCTTTATAAGTATCAATTAAATCATCTGTCATATCCTTGGGGTGTGATGTCATATAACGTATACGTTTTAAACTTGAAAATTTTTCTAATTCTAAAATCAAATGTGATAAACGTGATCCTTCAAAATCATATGCATTAACATTTTGACCCAAAAGTATAATTTCTTTTGAACCACTATCGACTAACTGCTTAGCCTCCTCTAAAATTTGATCAAATGGTCTGGAATATTCTGGTCCTCTCGTATATGGAACCACACAAAAATGACAAAACTTATCACACCCCTCCTGTATTGTTAAAAAGGATGAAATTTTTTTTGTTTGATTTTTAATTTTACTTAAATATTCAAACTTAGTAATTGCATCAAATTCTGTCTCCTCTTTTTTCTTTTTTTGGTTTTGATAATTTAATATCGTATCATTAATTTTATGGTAAGCCTGCGGACCTAATACTAAATCAATATAAGGTTCTCTTTTTATCATCTCTTCATGTTCTGCTTGAGCCACACAACCAGCAACAATTACCAAAGGCTTGTTTTTTGATCTAAATATTTTTTTTACTCTTCCAATTTCATGATAAACTTTTTCTTTTGCTTTATCTCGTATGTGGCAGGTATTTAAAAAATAACAATTTGCATCTTCATAATTATCTGTTTTTTCATAACCAATTTTTTTTACTGTGTCATATATTCGATTAGAGTCGTACTCATTCATCTGACAACCAAAGGTTTTTATAAAAATTTTTTGGATCATTGATTTTTATTTAGATTTTTTTTTGATCCCATAAAGTTCTAGTTTGTGATCAACAAGTGTGTATCCATATTTTTCTGCAACTTTTTTTTGCAGTTTTTCTATTTCTTCATCAACAAATTCAATTATTTCACCTGACTTAACGTCGATCAAGTGATCATGGTGACCTTCATTTAATTCTTCGTACCTTGCTTTACCACCCTTAAATTCATGTTTTGCTAAAATGCCTGACTCTTCAAATAATTTTACCGTTCTATAAACAGTTGCTATGCTTATCTTTGAGTCAATTTTCGAAACACGGTTATAAAGCTCATCTACATCGGGATGATCAGAAGACTCGGACATTACTTTTGCAATAATCTTTCTTTGGTCTGTTAATTTTACTCCTTTTGATAAACATTTTGCTTCTATTGTTTCTGTCATAATGAATCTTAACTTATATAAATAGGATTAATCAAATTTTTTTTTATCTTCAATTTATCACACAAATTGGGAATATTTTCATACTTATTATTATTTGATTTATCGAAATCATCAAAACTAAAACAATAATAATCAATCTTTTTTGCTACATAAATTGCTTTAACAATTGCAAGTGAATTTCTAATACCAGCAAAACTTCCAGGCCCATGATTTACATATAATTTTGAAATTTCACTAATTTTTAAATCATTATTTTCAAGAAACTCATTAATTAGGATGATTAATTTCTCATAATTAGTTTTACTATTTTCATGACTAGCACTATAAATATTTTTACTTTTAATGAGCATTAAAAATATTTTTTCATTGGTGGCATCTATAATTAAATTATTCATAGTATTTTTTTTATTATCAGCAAATTCTAAAGCAGAAGAAAATAATATCAAACAATATTCAGAAGATGAGGGTGTTTTATCAATTATGTATCATAGGTTTAATGAAAATAAATATCCTTCAACCAATATTCAGATGGAAGTTTTCTTAGAACAGATACAATTAATAAAAGATTTAAATTATGAATTCATTCACCCCGATGAATTTCAAAAGGACTTTGACATTCCAAAAAAACGAAAAAAAATTCTCCTTACAATTGATGATGCTTTTCAGTCGTTTTATGATGTTGCATGGCCGTATCTGAAAGAAAATAAGATTCCATTCATTCTTTTCGTTTCAACTGAGCCAATTGGTAACAAAGGCTATATGACATGGGAGCAAGTAAAAGAAGTTGAGAGAAAAAATTTTACCACAATCGGTCATCACTCTCACTCTCATGGATATCTAATAGATAGCAGTAATCAAGATTTTATTAAAGATATAGAAAAAGCAAATTTAATTTTTAAAGAAAAAATAGGATATCTACCAAAATTATTTTCTTATCCATTTGGAGAGTATTCTGAATTTATGAGAAATTACGTTTCTAATAATTTTACATATGCTTTTGGTCAACATTCGGGTGTTATTGACCTTAACAAAGAAAAATTTCAACTACCAAGGTTTCCTATCAATGAAGATTATGGAAAAATCAAAAGATTTAAATCAATCATAAAAACTTATCCGCTTGAGTATAGAAGTTTAATTCCATTAAAAAAAAAACTTAACAAACAAAACAATCCTCCAATCTTTTCTGTAGAATTTTTTGATAATCAAAAAAATATTGAAAACATAAGCTGTTATTCTAACGAAGGTAACAAATGGGAAAAGTCTGATACAAAGTTTACCAATAATACTTTGAGTATAAAATTTAGAGAAGCCTTTCTACCCAGAAGAGGAAGGGTTAACTGCTCATTAAATGATGATGGTAAATGGAGGTGGTTTGGTACTCAGTTTATAGTTACTAAAAAATTAAATTAAACTTTCTAATTCGAGACTTGAAGGTAGAAGTCTAGCGTTATCAAAATCCTTTAAATCATTTTGCCTAATAATCTTTTGTAAAATTTTAACATACTGCTTACCAGTCTCAGCATATTTATCTAAATATTGTGAGAGAATAATGCTATCTAGTGGGTCCCCAGCATCTCTCAATTTCGCTCTTGCTAGTCTAAATTCTTTATAAGTTCTGTGAGTATTTAAATTTCTTTGATAGGCTCTTACAGAAGCTTGAAGGATGTTAAATTTCATAACTTTATGCCCCTCACTTTCATCCGCTTCTTTAGGCTTTAGGCCTTCGCCTGACCAAGTCCATTGACCAAAAAGTGCATTTCCTTCTTGAGCAAATCTTGAGGTTCCCCAACCCGTTTCTTTTGCCGCTTGTGCAAGCGCTAAAGATACTGGAACCTCATCCATTCTTATTTTAAGAGTGGATAAGTCTTTTGAAGGAATTCCATATTGTTTATATTTTTTTCCCAACCATTTCTTTTCTAAATCAGTGTTATTGCTTTTATTGATGATGCTGAAAAGTCTTTTTCTATCTAATCGTATATTATTATTTTCTTGCAAAATTAGAGGCAATACAATTTGAATGAAAAACTCTTTTCTTTCTTTTATATTCTCTATCATTTTAATTTCACGCGGAAATGAGTCTAGCGCTACAGGTTTTACTAATTTGTTTTTTCTAATATCATCCAATTTATAGTCTGTATCCTCATAAAGCTGTTTGATTGTTGAGGCATCTAGTCTTACAGCGTCAGTTTCTTTTTCATTTAAACTATAAATATCTATTAACAAATCTCTTTCATCATACTGTTCATTACCATCTAGTGTTCCATTGGTTTTTCCATCCAATGTATAAGCCAAAACTTTTTTTGAATTATTTCTAAATTCTTTGGTATTTAAAATTTTATCATTTGTGAAATTTATAATTAAAGGTAATGAATAAAATGCAAAGATTACAACAAAACTACTTAAAAGTGTTCTCGCTATAGAGCCTAGATTGTTATCATCTAAAGTTTTTAAAACTTTATACTTTCTATTTTTAAAAATTTTTTTCATTTCTAAACTGCCACAACTTCTTTAACTTCTGGTAAGTAGTGACATAGAAGGTTTTGAACCCCTTGTTTAAGTGTCATTGTTGAGCTAGGACATCCAGAACAACTTCCTTGAAGCTGAACCATTACTACGCCATTTTTAAATTCTTTAAATTTAATATCTCCACCATCTTTAGCAACTGCTGGTCTTATTTTTTCGTCTAGAATTTGAATAATTTTCTTCTCAATTTCTCCAAAATTTTCATCAATTTCATAAGGACTTTTATCAATTACAAACTCACTGCCATTAGAGTAAAAATCATTGATTAAAGATATTACAACATGTTTAATTTCATCCCAGGATGTATCATCATATTTATTGATTGAGATAAAATCTTTACTTAAAAAAATACCTTCCACTCCATTAACTGAGATTAGATTTCTAATTAATTCATTTTTCACATTATCTTTTTTAGTAATTTCAAATGACCCACCATTAGAGACCACTTTGCCTGGTAAAAATTTTAATGAATTGGGATTGGGTGTTGTTTCTATTTGAACATACATACGTACTATATAGCTAATAATTAAAAAATTGAAACTTGTTTAAAAAATTAAATTAAAAACCTATTATTTCTTTCATTTTTTTTATCTTAATAGATGCGATATTATTGGCTTTTTTGTGACCATCTAAAAGAATCTTATCTAAAAATTCTTTATCATTAATTAATTTTTTTATTTCTAGTGAGATTGGAGCAATTTTTTCAACTAAAACTTGGGAAAGGTTTTCTTTGAACTCTGAAAAATTTTTTCCTTCGAATTTATTAACTGATTTTTCTAAAGTGGAATTCGTTAAACTTGAATATATTCCTAGAAGATTTTTTGCTTCTGGTCTTTCATTCAATTCATTTACACTTGATGGTAGTGTTAATGGATCTGTCTTTGCTTTTTTAATTTTATTAATTATTGAGTCTTTATCATCTGTTAAATTTATTCTACTTAAGTCTGACGGTTCAGATTTGCTCATTTTTTTTGTTCCATCTTTAAGATTCATTATTCTTGAAAATTCTTTTTGAATAAGTGGCTCTGGGGCTTTTAAAAAGTCTTCGACTTCATAATCATTATTAAATTTTTGAGCAATATCTCTGCACAATTCTAGATGCTGTTTTTGATCTTCTCCTACAGGCACATGAGTTGAGTCATATAATAAAATATCAGCTGCCATTAATACGGGATATGAATAAAGGCCAACACTTGCTTTTTCTTTATCTTTACCAGCTTTTTCTTTGAATTGTGTCATTCTATTTAACCAACCCATCCTTGCAACACAACTTAATAACCATGCTGCTTCTGAGTGTGCAGATACAGCTGATTGTTTAAAAATAATACTTTTTTCAGGATTTATTCCGCAAGCAACGAACGTTGCTACCGTTTCTCTTATATTGTCTTTAAGTTCCTTTGGATTTTGTTTGACCGTTATAGCATGCAAATCAACAACGCAAAAAACACAATCATTTCCACTATCTTCATTGAGTTCAACAAAGTTTTTAATGGCACCTAGATAATTTCCCAAATGTAAATTGCCTGTTGGCTGAACGCCTGAAAATATTTTTTTACCCATTGCTAATACTTTAATTTAATATCTTCTAATTGGAAAGCTTTGATCAGATAGGCTATCAATAAATAAAAGGCGAGCCCTAAAATAACTGATAAAAGTAAATAAACAGATTTTAATGAGTTTTCAAAAGATAATTGATCATTAAACAACATCATTAAATAATTAAAAAATAGCCCCATTAATATTGAAGAAAGTACAATTTTAAAAAAACGTTTTATAAAAATATTATTGAAACTAAATAAATTTCTTTTTTGAAGAAGTAAAAACAAAATTATCAAATTGAACCATGAAGAAATTGTGGTTGCTATTGGAATAATTATAAATCCAATTGATCTAAAAAAATAAATACTAATTAAGATATTTAATAAAACTGATGCCAAAGATATATAAAAGGGTGTTTTGGTATCATTATTTGCAAAAAAGAAATTTGAAAAAACCTTTAACATTGCAAAAGCAGGTAAGCCTAAGCTAAAAAAATATAAAGCCTTTGCGGAGTTTAAAACTGAATTTTCACTAAATTGTCCATATCCAAAAAGTGCAGAAATAATCTCATCTGATGCAATAAATAATGCGATGGAGGCAGGTAAACTTAAAAATAAACTTAATTCTAATGCTTTGTTTTGAATTAAGTTTATTTTTTTTTTATTTTTTTGACTTATGTGCTTTGATAATTGTGGAAGCACAACAACACCAATCGCAATTCCAGCTATTGCTAAATTAATTTGATAGATTCTATCAGCATAATAAAGATAAGAAACAGCACTTGCCTGAAAAGAAGCAATAACTGTTCCGACTAAAATATTAATTTGAGTAACGCCAGAAGAGAAAATACTAGGGATTAATTTATTAAAAAATATTTTTACTTTTTTAGAAGCTTTAAATTTAATATCAAATATTAATTTAAAATGTCTTTTTACAAAAAAGTACAAAAATATAAATTGCAGTAAGCCTGCCAAAGTAACACCATAAGATAAATAATAAACTAACTTGTCATTTAAGGATTTACTAAATAACAAAATAATTATTAAAACAATATTTAAGATTATTGGTGCGGCAGCGGCCTCAGCAAATCTATTATGAGAATTAAGTATTGCTGAAAAAAAAGAAGCTAAAGACACCAGCATTAAAAATGGAATGGTAATTCTTGTAAGATTTATTGCTAGATTTATTTTTTCATTATCGTCGATGAATCCTGGGGCAATTAACGATACAAATGCAGGCATAAATATTTGCACTACAAGAACTAACGTTAACAGAATTAATAATAAATAATTAAAAACTTCATTAGCAAATTTATTAGATTTACTTTTTCCTGTAACCATTACTGATGAGTAGCTAGGCACAAAGGCTGCATTAAAAGTTCCTTCAGAAAATAATCTTCTAAAAGTATTTGGTATTCTAAATGCTACAAAAAAAGCGTCTGCTAAAAAACTTGTACCTAGAAATACAGCTATCAAGATATCTCTTAGATAACCAAGTAACCTGCTGATTATTGTAAAAAAACTGAAAGTCCCTGTTGACTTGATTAAGTTCATAAATCATATTAGTCTTAATTTTATCCCATTTGTACATCTAATTATTAAAAATGAAAAAAACAAAGATTGATCATTATACTGACAAGGAAGCTTTAGAATTTCATAGTCATAATAAACCTGGAAAAATTGAAATTGTATCTTCAAAAACTATGACTACCAAGAGAGATCTTGCACTAGCCTATTCCCCAGGCGTGGCGGCTCCAGTAAGAGCGATCAGTGAAAACCCTGAGGCTGCTTATGATTATACAAGCAAGGGAAATCTTGTTGCAGTAATAAGTAATGGCTCAGCAATTCTTGGTATGGGAAATTTAGGTGCGCTAGCATCTAAACCTGTAATGGAAGGTAAAGCTGTTTTGTTTAAAAGATTTGCTGATATTGATGCTATTGATCTTGAAATTGATTGTAATGATGCGGATGAAATTATTAATTCTATAAAAAACTTTTCGCCCAGTTTTGGTGGGATAAATTTAGAAGACATAGCGGCTCCTGATTGTTTTGTAATAGAAGAAAAACTCAAAGAAATTTTAGATATACCTGTTTTTCATGATGACCAGCACGGTACAGCTATTATCACTACTGCTGCTTTGATGAATGCTCTAGATATTACTGGTAAGTCTATCAAAGAAATAAAAGTTGTGGTTAATGGAGCTGGTGCATCAGCAATTGCATGCACTGAACTATTTAAAAACTCGGGCGTTATAAGTGATAATGTAATTATGTTAGATAAAAAGGGAGTAATTTATAAAGGAAGACCAGATGGAATGGATCAATGGAAATCAAGACATGCTATTGAAACAAAACTAAGAACCTTAGAAGAGGCACTTGATGGTGCTGACGTATTTTTGGGCTTATCTGCAAAAGGAGCTTTAAAGAAAGAGTATGTAAAAAAAATGTCTAAAAATCCAATAATATTTGCTTGCGCAAACCCTGATCCTGAAATTCTTCCAGAAGAAATTCAGGAAGTAAGAGATGATGCAATAATTGCCACAGGAAGATCGGATTATCCAAATCAAGTAAATAACTTAATTGGATTCCCTTATATTTTTAGAGGAGCTTTAGATGTTAGATCCACAACAATAAATGAAGAAATGAAAGTTGCCGCAGCTAAAGCTATAGCTGAACTTGCAAGAGAAGATGTTCCTGACGAAGTTGTTGCGGCTATGGGAGGTGAAAGACCACATTATGGAAAAGACTATATTATTCCTTCTACCTTTGATCCTAGATTAATAAGCGTAATACCTGCTGCTGTTGCAAAAGCTGCAATGGAAAGTGGTGTTGCAAGAAAACCTATTAATGATTTTGAACTTTATAAAGATCAACTTAAACAAAGATTAGATCCAACTGTAACGATCATGCAAGGAATCAACAGTTACATAAAAAAGAACCCTAAAAGAATTGTATTTGCGGATGGTGAAGATGTTAATACTCTTAAGGCAGCAATTGCTTTTAAAAATTCTAAGTTAGGTATTCCAATTTTAATTGGAAAAGAAGAGAAGATTAAAGAGCAAATTAAAAAAATTGGTTACGATGAAAACTTCGATATAGAAATTGTTAATTCTAAAGACACTGAAAAAAGAGAAAAATATGTTCAGTACTTGTTTAAAAAGCTACAAAGAGAGCAGGGTTTGTTAGAATGGGATTGTGATAGGCTGGTGAGAAATGACAGGGTTGTTTGGGCATCCTGCATGGTGGCTTGCGGTGATGCTGATGGTGCGGTAACAGGTAATACCAGAAGGTTTGGAGCTTCATTAGATAAAATAAAACAAGTTGTTAATCCAAGAGTGGGAGAAATAATGTTTGGTTTAAACTTAGTTGTTCACAAAGGAAAAACTATTTTTGTTGCTGATACTAGTGTTCATGAATACCCAAGTTCTGAACAAATGTCTGAAATAGCAATTTCTGCGGCAAGAGTTGTGCGTTTATTTGGTTTTGATCCTAAAGTTGCCTTTGTCTCTCACTCAACATTTGGTCAACCAGTGACTAGCAGGACCAAACATATAAGAAAAGCTGTAGATATTTTAAAAGAAAAAAATGTAGATTTTGAGTTTGATGGAGATATGCAGCCAGATGTTGCTCTTAACAAAGAATATAAAAGTTTATACCCGTTTTCTAATATTGTGGGTAACGCCAATATATTAATAATGCCTGGTCAGCATAGTGCAGCAATATCGTATAAAATGATGAAAGAATTAGGTGACACAAAAGTAATTGGACCACTTTTAATTGGATTAGGCTTGCCAATTGAAATTGCCCCATTAAGAACTTCTACATCAGAATTAATAAATTTAGCATCAATAGCTGCTTATTCTGCTGATATTATTGATTATAAAAAATAATTAATCTTTTTGGATTCTCAAATCATCAACAAGAATTATACTAATAACCACATCTTCAACATCTAGAATTTCTTTAGCTTCACTGATAACCTTATCCTTTTCCTCTGAGGTTAGGGCAATACCATAAACATAAATTTTTTTTTTATAGGTATCGATTTGATAATTAGTTGCTTTAATTTTTTTGTTAAAAATCATTGCAGACCTTAATTGAGAAGTAATTAAAATATCTTTGGCAGATTGTTTAAAATTAAACTCCTCTTTTATTTTTATATCATTTTTTACAGATCTTACGCCACTAGTTTCCCATGCAAGTTTTGTAAGTTTAAGTTTTTCTTCTGGATTATCAACTTTTCCAGTTAAAAAAATTCTACCATCTAAAACTTTTTTTTTGACTAATAGTAGATATTTCTTATCCATCAATAGAATTCTAGCTGATAAACTTTTTTCCATGATAGAATCATCAACCTGAGTACCAACAGATCTTGGATCGAAAGCCACACTTACGCCAGTTCCAAAAATACCTTTTGAGGCAACTCCAACACATCCTGCTAGGATTAAACCTGCAAACAAAATTATTAAGAATTTATTTTTCATTTTTTAATTTTAAACAATAATCGTAAATTTCTTTTTTTGAAACTTTGCTATTTTGACTAATTAAATTAGTAATTTCTTTTGTGCTTAATTTATTAATCATTTTTTCAATATTTCTTTTATCCGATTCACTTAAAAAGTGTGAGGTTTTTTTATCAAATTTTTTTTCCGAGATAACTATAGTTAATTCACCTTTTGGTTCACTTTTAAATAGTTGTAGTTCTTCTAAATCAGACCTTATAAATTCTTCATAATATTTAGAAATTTCTCTACAAATTAATATTTTTCTATCTTTAAAATAATTTTTAAGATGTGGAATAATTTTATTGATTTTTTTTGGAGAGACAAAAAAAACCAAACAAAAATTTAGGCTTGATAATCTGTCTAATTCTTCTTTAATCGCTTTTTCCTTCTCAGGGAAAAAACCAAAAAATAAATACTTTTCATCAAACCCACTAACTGACACTGCGGTAGTAACGGCAGAAGGTCCAGGTAGTGGAATAATATTAATATTCTGTTTCAAACATTCGTTGACCAAAACGGCACCCGGATCTGATATACTTGGCGTTCCCGCATCAGAGATCATTGAAATGATCTTATTTTCTTTCAATAAATTAATTATTTTGTGTAAATTTTTAACTTCATTAAATTTATGGTTAGAAATTAATTTTGTCTTTATTTCAAACTTATTTAATAATTTTTTTGAAACTCTTGTGTCCTCACAAAGTATGAAATCTGAGTTTTTTAATAATTCTATTGCTCTTAGAGTAATGTCTCCCAAGTTTCCAATTGGGGTTGGTATCAAATATAAACCTTTTTTTAACTCATTATTGTGCAATATAGGGTTTATCATAATTTAAACAGTATTAGAGTAATAGTAACATTAAATGAATAAAATTTTTATAATTCTTTTTTTATCTTTCTATAATTTATTTTTTACTATTGGTTTGAGTTTTGCTGAAGAGAATAAAGTTAAGATTGGTTTGCTTGTGCCGTTATCAGGAGAGAATGCTAAAATAGGTGAACAAATTGTAAAAGCCACACGTTTAGCTTTAAAAGATATTAATTCTGATAAATTAGAAATATTTCCTAAAGATACTCAATCTGATCCTAATAAAACTTTACGTTCTGCAATTGAATTGGATAAACTTGGGATTGAACTGGTAATAGGACCTGTTTTTTATAAAAACTTGGCTTACCTGGATGAAGTTAAAAACTTAACCTTTTTGTCATTTACAAACAAAACCTTAAATCTTCCTAAAAATGTCATTAGCACTGGAATAAATTCTACCTCTCAGCTCAATACTATTAAAAAATTTATTAAACTAAATGAAATCAAAAAAACAATATTTCTAATACCTGACTTAGATTATGATTTAGAGATCAAACAAGGAATTAAAAAATCAAAAATCAAAACCCAAAAACAATATTCTTATGACATTGAGCCCACAAAACTTACAAAACAAATTGAAGGAATAACAAATTATGAGATTCGAAAACAAAATTTGATAGATGAGATAACAAGATTGGAAAATTCTGATGATAGAAATAAAGAAAAAAAAATCAAAAATCTTGAAAAAAAATATACTATTGGAAATGTAAATTTTGACTCTGTTATAATTGCAGATTTTGATGAAAGTCTTAAAAGTGTCATAACCTCATTACTTTACACGGATGTGTATCCAAAGGACAAATACTTCATAACCTTTAAC
>CAJQSU010000035.1 GCA_905616435.1 uncultured Candidatus Pelagibacter sp.
AGTTTTCTATTTTTTCCGCATACTCAAAAGACTCATCTTTTCTAAAGAGTAATTTTGGTAAAAATTTCATAAATACTTTTTTTGATAAAATTTTTCTAATTAAGAATGAGTATTCTTTAAGTTTATTAATTATCTCATCCTCATCTTTTCCACCTAATGGCATTACATAAGCTTTAGCAATTTTTAAATCTTGGCTCATTTTAACTTCTGTGACTGTAATTATATTTGTCTCTAAATTTGGTACTTTTGCCTCATTTTTAATAAAAATCATACTTAAAGATTGCTTAATCATTTCACCAACCCTTAGTTGCCTTTGTGAAATGGGTTTTACTTTTTTGTTAGTCATTAAATTGTTCTCTCTTTTGAAGTCACATTAAACGCTTCTATTGTGTCATCTTTTTGAAAATCCATATAATCTTTTATCGTAATTCCACATTCCTGGCCATTACTTACCTGTTTCGCCTGGTTTTTTTCCCTAAATATAGTGCCAACTTTTCCAGTATAAATAATAGCTCCATCTCTAATTAGTCTAACATCCGAAGTGCTAGTAATTTCTCCTTCTGTGATCTTGCATCCGGCAACTTTTCCTGCTCCAGAAACTTTGAAGATTTCTAAAATTTGTGCAGTACCTGAAATTGTCTCTTGAACATCGGGAGAAAGTAATCCTGACATTCTTTGTTTAATGTAGTCTAAAACTTCATAGATAATATTGTAAGAAAATATTTTTATATTTTCATTTTCAGCAAGTTTTTTTGCTTCTTTGCTTGGTTTAACATTAAATGCAATCAAGACAGCATTTGAAGCTTTAGCTAACGTCACATCTGTTTCAGTAACCATGCCAATGTCAGATAAAATAATTTTTGGTTTTACTTCGTCATGTTTAATTTGGCTGATAGCATTTTTAATTGCCTCTGATGATCCATGTACATCTGATTTAATTATTAAATTTAATTCTTCGGCTAATTTATCAGAAAAAGCAGATTCTTGAGTTGCGAAAGATAATGGATTTTTTACCTCTTTTGATTCTTGAGCTCTATTTCCACTTAATGTCTTAGCTTCTTTCTCATTATCCAAAACAATAAAATCATCACCTGCTTTTGAAGCACCATTAATACCCAGAATTTCGACAGGCGTTGAAGGCGAAGCTTCATTAATATTTTTACCTTTATCGTTAATGATTGCTCTTACTTTTCCCCATTGTAATCCACTTACGAAGAAATCACCTTTTTTAAGAGTTCCTGTTGTTACTATAATGGTTGCAACTGGACCTCTGCCAATATCAATTTTAGATTCTAGAACAACTCCTGTTGCCTTTGATTCAAAGTCAGTTTTTAAATCTAAAATTTCAGCTTGAAGAACAATGGCCTCAACCAACTTTTCTAAATTTAGTTTTGTTTTAGCTGAAATTTCAACCATTAAGGTATCTCCTGATAAATCTTCAGCAATTAATTCATATTCTAGTAATTGATTTTTAATTTTTTGTGGGTCTGCATCTGGCAAATCACATTTATTAATCGCAACAACAATTGGAACCTTGGCAGCTTTTGCGTGTTTAATTGACTCAACTGTTTGAGGTTTAACACCATCATCAGCTGCAACAACCAACACCACAACGTCTGTTAATTTTGAACCTCTTGCTCTCATCTCTGTAAAAGCAGCATGACCTGGTGTATCAATAAATGTTAATTTATTTGACTGACTTTCAATTTGATAAGCACCAATATGTTGTGTAATACCACCGAATTCTCCAGATACTACATTGGCACTTCTCAACACATCTAAAACTGAAGTTTTTCCATGATCAACATGCCCCATTACTGTTACTATAGGAGGTCTATTTTTTAAATTTTCTACTCTTGTCGCTTTAATTTTTTTAATTGTTTCTTCTGTTTTTTCTCCACGAATAGGATTGTGTCCAAATTCTTTAACTAAAAATTCCGCAGTATCTGCTGCTAAAGTTTGATTAATTGTAACCGTTACACCCATTCCAAAAAGGTATTTGATTACATTGCTAGATTGCTCTGCCATTCTATTTGCAAGCTCTCGAACAGTTATAGCTTCTGGAATATTAATATCTCTTTTAATAGGTTTTAAGTTTTCTCTATTTTCATCTTTATTTAAATTCTTTTGTTCTTTTTCTCTAGCCCTTTTTACTGATGCCAGACTTCTCTCTCTTGCTTCAATCTCATCGCTTAACGCTCTTGAGACTGTTAGTTTTGTTTCTCTTTTATTTGTTCCTAATTTTTGTTTTTTCCCTTCACTGTCACCTTTAAGTCTTTTCGTGGCTCTTTGTTCGGCAAGCTTTCTTCTTTCAAAATCATTATTAATTGGTGGAGTTTTTGCACTGAATGAAGGCTTTAAAGATGCTCCACGATTAAATGACGATGCTGGTTTTGGTCTTGTGCTACTACTAGAGGGCTTAAAAGAACCTCCCTTTTTAACAAAATTACTTTTTGATTTTTCGATTACAACTGAATTTTTGCCCTGGGTTTTAGCAATCTCAATATTTTTGATCGATTTTTCGGCTATACCAGAAATTGTTAATTTTGTTTTTTTGTTTTCCATAACTCATTACTCAATCTTTATAAATAATATTTCTTGCAGACATAATTAGTTCGTCCGACTCTTCTTTTGATAAAGCAAAGTCTTCCAAATAACCTTGGATTTTCACTCGTTCACCTTTAACCACATCATATCCACCTGTAAGTTCATCTGATGCTAAATCAGCAAAGTCTCCTAGTGTTAAAATTTTTTGTTCACCTAACGTAACTAACATCCCTGGCGTTAATCCTTTTAAATTAATTAAAGCTTCTTCTAGACCAAGGTCTTTAATTCTTTGAGAAATATCTTCTTGATCTTTTTCATGAAATTCTTTTGCTCTTTCTATTAATGCTTTTGCCGTATCTTCTTCGATACCTTCAATTTTCATTAAATCTTCAGCGTTACTATCTTTAATATCACCTATTGATGAGAAGCCTTCGGCAACGAGTAACTGACCAAGTGTTTCATCTAACTCTAAATTTTTAACAAAATTTTCCGTTTTTTCTTTAAATTCTAATTGTCTTCTTTCTGAGTCTTCGGCATCAGTCATTATGTTAATTTCAAAGTTTAATAACTTGGTTGCCAATCTAACATTTTGACCTCTTCTTCCAATTGCTTTACTTAAATTTTCTTCAGTTAAAATTACATCCAGTTTTTTTCTTTCTAAATCCACATTAACTCTTTGAACTTCTGCAGGTGACAATGCATTTGAAACTAATATAGCTGGATCTTCAGACCAGTTAACAATATCAATTTTCTCACCTTGTAGTTCATTCACTACTGCTTGCACTCTTGAACCTCTCATACCTACACATGCTCCAACAGGATCTAAAGATGTATCTACTGCTTTAACACAAATTTTTGCTCTACTTCCTGGGTCTCTTGATGAGGATTTAATCTCAATTAAACCATCGTAAATTTCAGGAACTTCTTGAACAAATAATTTTTCCATAAACTTAGGGTGTGCTCTCGATAAAAAGATTTGCTGGCCTCTTGGCTCTCTTCTAACATCATAACAATAAGCTTTAATTCTATCTCCAGCTTTAATATTTTCTCTTGGTATCATTTCATTTTTTTGGATAATTGCTTCAGTTCTACCAAGGTCTACAATTACATTTCCAAATTCTAATCTTTTTACAATACCACTTAAAATTGAATCTTTTTTATCTATAAAATCGTTGAATTGCCTTTCTCTTTCAGCTTCTCTTACATTCGTACTGATTACTTGTTTTGCGGTTTGAGCGGCTATTCTTCCAAAATCAAATGATGGAAGTGGTTGTAAAACTTCATCTCCAGCTTTTTTGTCTTTGTGGATTTCATTAAGTAAAATTGCATCTTCAAGTTTAATTTCTGTATTACCATTCTCTGGATTTTCTGAAATTATCAATTTTCTAAAAAGTTCAATGTCACCATTCTCTCGATCAATTAAAACTATGATTTCATTGTCCTGACCAAATTTAGATTTTGCGGCTTTTGCTATTCCGGTTTCCATTGAACTAATAATCAATTCCATATCAATAGATTTTTCCAAGGCAACTGCTTCTGCAATTCTTAATAATTCTAGTTTATCTGATCTTTTATTTAACATGTTTTTGTTTGCTCCAAAAAAAAATGGGCTGAAGCCCACTTTGTAAATTCAATAATGTAAGGGCAATATATTAAATTTTTTTTTTAATTCAATAGACTATTTTGAAAAAACGCTAGTTTTATCTGTCTTTTCCCAAGAAAATGCACCGTCACTTTCAGGTGCTCTACCGAAATGACCATATGCTGCAGTTTTTTCATAGATTGGCTTATTAAGGTTTAACATCTCTCTAATTCCCCTAGGACTTAAATCAAAATTTTCTTTGATTTTTTCTTCAACAAATTTATTTTTTTCTAAATCGTCATCAAATAAATCAACATAAATCGAAAGTGGTTTTGAAACACCTATTGCGTAAGCAAGTTGGATTAAGCATTTGTCTGCAATTTTTGATGCAACAATATTTTTTGCTATGTATCTTGAGGCATAAGCGGCAGATCTATCAACTTTAGTTGGATCTTTTCCAGAAAATGCTCCACCACCATGAGGGGCAGCTCCACCATAAGTGTCTACTATAATTTTTCTTCCAGTTAATCCACAATCACCATCCGGTCCACCAATTACAAAGTTTCCTGTTGGGTTCACATAAAATTCCTCTTCATCAAATCCTTCTAGAAAGTTTTTTGGAATAGAATTTAGCATATAAGGTCTAAGTAATTCTCTCACTTTGGCTTGATCTACATCAGCAGAATGTTGTGATGAAATTACAACTGATTTTATTTTTTTTGGTTTTCCATTTTCATATTCAAATGTCACCTGACTTTTAGAATCTGGTTCAATGCTGTTTAATTTACCTGACTTCCGATCTTGAGCCATTAATCTTAAAATTTTATGTGAATAATGGATTGGAGCTGGCATCAATTCTTCTGTTTCATTACAAGCATAACCAAACATAATTCCTTGGTCTCCAGCACCCTCGTCTTTATCTCCCGAAGAATCTACGCCCATAGCTATATCGGCTGACTGAGAGTGTAAATGGCTTTCAATTTTAGTTGCCTCTTTCCAGGTAAAACCATCCTGGTCATATCCAATATCTTTAATACAATCTCTAACTTTTTGGATTAAATCATCTTTTTTAATTTCAGGTCCCCTCACTTCTCCGGCAAGCACAACTTTATTTGTAGTTGTTAAAGTCTCACACGCAACTCTAGAAAATGGGTCCTTAGATAAATAGCTATCGACCACCATGTCAGAAATTCTATCAGAAACTTTATCTGGGTGTCCTTCAGAAACAGACTCGCTCGTAAAAAGATAATTTTTTAAATTACTCATTATGAAATCCTATTAAATGAAAATATCAAAAAAATATACAACAAAATTATTATTAAAAACATTTTATTACCGTGCTGTGAAAACAAGGTTATATTAACAATTCTTTTCTCAGAAAAATCTATATAACCTGAATTTCCAAAGGAAATTTCTTTTTCAATAATTCCCAATGGATTAATTATTGCTGCAATTCCATTATTAGCAGATCTTATCAGGTACTTTCCACTTTCTATTGCTCGAAAAATACTATGTGTAAAATGTTGATGTGGACCAACAGAATCGCCAAACCAACCATCTTCAGAAATATTAATGATATAATCAAATTCAGGGTTATCAAAAATTTTCCCTGAATAAATTATTTCGTAACAAATTAATGGTAATAATTTTATGTCAAAATTATTTTGAGTAATGTTAATTATCTCTCGATTTTTACCTCTGCTGTAAGATTGATAATTATTAGTTAAAGATTTTAAACCAATACTTCCTAGTATTTTTTCAAAAGGTAAAAATTCTCCAAACGGAACAAGATTAACCTTATTGTAAATATTGATTAAATTGATCTCATGGTCATAAAATGAAAAGGAATTATAAAATAGATCTTTGTCTACATCAGTTTGATGGCCATTAATTCCTATTCCCAATAAATGATTCTTATTAAATTTATTTTTAAATAAAAAATCATAATCTTTAAGTTCTGATTGGTTAATATTTGGAATTATTCCCTCAGGCCAAATAAAGAGTGTTCGATTATCTAAATTAGGTTCACTAAGTTCTATTAATTCGTCAATTACAGATACGGTGTCTGTATTTCCATAAAATCTACCTAAATCTATGTTTGATCCTATTGCTCTTATTACAAAATCATTTTGGATTAATTCTGATGATTGAAATGTTTTAATTTTTGAAGATCCAACAACATATAAAATGATTGGTGATAATAAGAAAAAAATACATACAGCTATTTCTTTTCTATTCTTCCTTAAAATGAAAATAGCTGGGCTTGTAAAAAAAGTTATACACAACATGTTA
>CAJQSU010000036.1 GCA_905616435.1 uncultured Candidatus Pelagibacter sp.
TCCGGATCATTTACTGAAGGTCGTTTAGCTGCAAAAGCGGCAGTTAAATATATTGAAGATCAAAAAGCAGAAGGCATTAAAGTTACAGACAAACAATGTGAAGATTTTAAAACTGCGATATTTAAACCTCTTGAGACCTACCAGGTAGCACAAAATGAAATCACAGGTGGAACCGTTTCACCGAGTTATATTTCTCCTATTCAAGGACTTCAACGTTTACAAAGAATTATGGACGAATATGTGGGTGGAATTGCAACCAACTATATGACTAATGGTAATATGCTTAAAAGAGGTCTAGAGCTTTTAGCTTGGTTGGAAGAAGATTTAGAAAAAGTTGGTGCAGAAGATTTACACCAATTAATGAGAGCTTGGGAGCTGAAGCATAGAGCGTTAACTTCTCAATGTGTAACTGAACATACTCTGTTTCGAGAAGAAACTCGTTGGCCTGGCTATTATTATAGAGGCGACCATATGAAGTTGGATGATGATAACTGGCACTGTTTGACAGTTTCAAAACGTGATCCTAAAACTGGGAAATTTAGCTTAGAAAAAGTTCCGGTTTACCATATAGTTGATGCAAACGAGAAGAAAAAAGCTTCTTAAAAACAAACAAACAAAAGTATGAACATTTTAGATAAATCTGATGATGAAATTATAGCTATTGCTAACCCTATTTGGGATAACCTCGTCAGGACATCAAATATGAAAGATTATGGTGGTTTTACTAAAGATTTTGGAACTCAAATGTTATTTGGAGCGAATGAAGTTGAGCTTGGTAAGCAGTGGTCAAACAACAAACTCTTGACCAGTCTTTCAGAAGATTATGAGCCCTTTGGATGTCTTAGAAGAGGTCAAAATATTACAGTATTATTTAAGCAAAAGAGCAAGGAAATACAGGGAGAGTTTTTAGGAAGATTAGTTTTAGGAGTTGAGGGAGAAGAGGTTAAGGTCTTTGGCGCTACCATCTACTAGTAAGTAAATATTTATCTAAAATTAAATATTTATTTGACAAATATTAAACTAGGTGTATTCACGGGTGTAATGTTGTTTTCTAACATAAAAATTTCACAAAAACTCTCAAATTTAAAAGCAAATTTTATTAAAACCGGCATAGTTGTTAGCCTTGCAGCTTATTGGGGTGTTATTTTAGTTGGAACTTTTATAACATTTAGTTAAGTTATTTTTTAACAACTTTTAAATTTTTATGGAAGTATTTTTACCCATAGCTCAAGTTTTTGTTAATCCAATCGAAATACTTTTATTAAGTGCAATAGTCGGAGTTCTTTCAGGCCTGTTTGGTGTCGGTGGTGGATTTTTAATGACACCATTTTTAATCTTTTTAGGTGTACCTCCAGCATACGCCGTTGCAAATGAAGCTAACAACATATTAGCCACATCTGTATCAGGATCCACAACACATTATTTAAAAAATACTTTAGATTACAAAATGGGATTTATGATTGTAATTGGAGGAACAGTAGGAACAACCTTAGGCATATTAACTTTTACATATTTTAAAGACTTAGGAAAAATAGATACAGTTATATCTTTAGCCTACATGTATATACTGGCAATAATTGGTACATTGATGTTGGTTGAAAGTCTTGGAGAAATTGACAAGGCAAAAAGAAACCTTGTCATTAAAAAAAAATTACATGTTCACTATTGGATACATGGTCTACCTTTTAGAATGAGGTTTCCAAAATCAAAATTGTATGAAAGTATATTTACACCAATTTTGATTGGTTTATTAGTAGGCTTTATTGCAGCTATTATGGGGATAGGTGGTGCTTTTATTTTAGTACCTGCAATGATTTATATAATTAAGATGCCAACAAAATTAGTTCCGGGAACCTCTTTATTTGTAACTATTTTTGTTAGTGTCATAGTTACTTTTTTGCATTCATTTAATTTTGGTTCAATAGATTTAATGTTAGTTTTTATGTTGGTTATTGGTTCTATAATAGGAGTTCAGATTGGCCAAAAATTTGGAGAAAAAATTGACAGTTCCGGATTAAGAGCGTTATTGGCAATCATGTTATTAATTGTTGGTATAGCTATTGCGTACGATACTTTTTTTACAGAAAAAATTCAAAAAGAAACAATCAATATATTAAGTAAAGATTTAAATTTTTTCTCAAAATTTATTCTAGAGTTTTCTAATGATATGCCATTTTTTTACGGATTATTTTCAATTATGTTTGCTATTTTACTAGGTGTTGGGGCTGCATTAATTAGACGGTTTTTTTCTAACTTTAAGAAAAAAATGTTAATGAAATCATAAATTTAAAGATTTATTAAATAAATTTTATAAAAGTTTCTATATAAACAATACTTATAATTCCAACTGTTACTGCTGCTATTAGACCAACAAGAAAAGGTTTGTAGCCCATTGATTTTAAATCATTTAAATTAATTGAAATACCTACTGCAGCCATTGCCATTGTTAAAAAGACCGTAGCCAAGATTTTAATGTATCCAATAAAATTTTTCCAAACTTCATAAACTTCAAAATTTGAATATTCTATCGAAAAAATTTGATCTCCAACATTTCTTACAATTATCATCCCTAAAAAGCCGAGTACAAAATAAGGAAAAATACTTAATATTGAGTAGTTTTTTTCTTTAACCCCCCCTCTATTATAAAGGTATGCAAACAAAGGTATTAAAATAACGAGAAAAGTATTTCTTATTAGTTTTGTAACAGTTGAAACATTCAAAGTTTCTGGACTATTAAATTGCTGGTCATAAATTAATCCAGCCGCTGCTACTTGTGAAGTTTCATGTATAGCGGTACCTAAAAATAAACCAACCTGTAAAGCATCACCATCAAAATACCATTCAGCAAAATAAGGGTAAACTAGCATGGCAATAACTCCAAACAAAGTAATATTAGCTATTGCATAGGCAACCTCAGACTTCTTTGCATTTATAACTGGAGCTGTTGCTACAATTGCTGTCGCCCCACAAACACTTGTGCCAATAGCTATGAGATAAGACATCTTTGATGAAATAGGTACTTTTTTTATAAGTAATTTTACAAGAATTAATACACCCACAATACAAAAAATAATTAGTGGTATAGCAATTGATCCAAATTTAATTAATTCCTCAAAACTTAATCTTATTCCTAAAAAAATTATTCCTAATTTTAAGATATATTGCTGCGTAAAATCTAAACCAACCATCATGCCTGGTCTTGGTGTAAACGCATTTCCCATTATAATTCCTAACAAAATTGCAATCAGAACTGTCGATATTGGGCTTTTGGGTGTTCCAAAAATCTCTATAGCTAATAAATTATTTATTCCTTGAGAAAATAAACAAAATATTAGTGCTAAAACTACACCAGGAAAAATAGCTTTTAAGTATTGGAATTTTATTATCACAGAAATAATTATTAAGCACTTCTGTAAAGTTTAGTCATCACAAATTCTTTGTGACCTAAAGCCTCAGCACAAGTTAATCTTCCGTTTGCTACCCTTAAAGTTATTTTAATTAATTCGTCTCCAGCTTGAGACATATTCATCTCACGAGTTAAAATTTTTGAAACATCGCAATCAATATGTTCTCCCATTCCTTTAACGGTCAAAGGATTTGCAGTTAATTTAACAACTGGCTCAATTGGGTTTCCAACAATATTACCTTGTCCCGTTGGAAACAGATGAATATTAAAACCTGCTGCTGCCTGAAGTGTTACACACTCGGCAGCTGCTGAAGATGTATCCATAAAGTATAAACCTTTTCCTTTTTTTGGCTCTTCTGCTGGTTCAAGAACATCAATAAATTTACAATTTCCTATTTTTTGGAAGTTTCCAAACGCTTTTTCTTCAATTGTGGTTAGACCACCTGCAATATTACCAGCCGTTGGTTGACTATCTGAAAGATCATCTGTTGCTTCTTTTAAAATAAAATCATTATAATCATTCCAAGTTTTCATAAACTTATCTGAAGCTTCTTTTGTTGCGCCTCTCGTAGCACAGACTTTTTCAGCACCAGTTAACTCAGAAGTTTCACCAAAACATAAATGAACACCCATTGGTTCTAATTTATCCATTAAATTACCAACTGTTGGGTTTGCAGCTAATCCAGACGTAGTGTCTGACTCTCCACATTTGACTGAAATCCAAAGATCGCTCATTGGGCATTCTTCTCGTTGTTTTTCAGAGGCCCACATTACAAATTCTTGAGCTTTTTTGGATGCCTTCATAGCGGTGCCAATATCTCCAGTACGCTCTATGTGAAAGCCTTCAACAGGCTTTCCAGTTTTAGCTATGCCATCAACTATCTTCTTTGTCCATTTAGGTTCAATACCAATAACTATCACTGCAGCAACATTAGGGTTGCTACCAGTTCCAATCATAGTTCTAAAATGAAGATCTAAGTCAGCACCAAATTGAAGTCTTCCATAAGAATGGGGAAGAGCCATAGTACCTTTGATGTTATTAGCAACTGCTTCAGCACATGCATTTGAAATATCATCAACTGGAAGAATAATTACGTGGTTTCTTGTACCAGCTCTGCCATTTTCTCTTTTATAACCTAAAAAACTTCTTGGAATTTCCATATTATTACCACTTCTTTGTTTTTACATTATGAACGTGAACGTGCTCACCTTTTTTAATAGATTTAACTACTTTTCCTATGTCATGACCATATTTAAGGATTGTGTCACCCTCATTTAGATCGGTCATTGCAATTTTGTGGCCTAATTGTATTTCATCTACAGATTGAATTTTTGTAGAACTGTCATCTTCCATTATCCAGCAAGAACAGTCTTGTTTTGCAGTAATTTTTTCAATAACAACCACTCCTACATTGTCTTTTTTGTCATGAATTATAATATCTGTAGTCATATTTATTGTGTCGATTTGTTTGTTTGAAATTTTCAAAATCTTATATATTAATCGGAAAAATTTAACAATTAATTTTTAAAACTTGTTTCATATACTAATTTAGAAAGGTTCTATTAATGACTAAAATGACAACAGAAGAAGCTTTTGTAAAAGTTTTACAAATGCATGGGATAGAGCATGCGTTTGGAATTATTGGTTCAGCTTTTATGCCAATCTCTGATATTTTTCCTGATGCTGGAATTACCTTTTGGGATGTTGCTCATGAAACAAATGGTGGATTAATTGCCGATGGCTACACAAGAGCCACTGGAAAAATGTCTATGGTTATTGCACAAAATGGTCCAGGAATTACAGGATTGGTTACCCCTATTAAAACCGCCTATTGGAATCATACTCCACTATTATTAGTATCACCTCAGGCTGCAAATAAAACTATGGGTCAAGGTGGTTTTCAAGAAGTAGAACAAATGAATTTATTTAAAGACATGGTTTGTTATCAAGAAGAAGTTAGAGACCCTTCAAGAATGGCAGAAGTATTAAATAGAGTTATTGAAAAAGCTATTAGAGGGTCAGCACCCGCGCAAATAAATGTACCTAGAGATTATTGGACACAAGTAATTGATATAGATTTACCACCAATAGTTAGACTTGAAAGACAAGCAGGTGGTGTTGAGGCAATCAAAAAAGCTGCTGACTTATTATCAAAAGCAAAATTTCCAGTTATACTATCTGGTGCTGGAGTTGTAATTGGTGGTGCTATCGAAGATTGTAAAAAACTAGCAGAAAAATTAGATGCACCAGTTTGCTCAGGTTACCAACATAATGATAGTTTTCCAGGAAGCCATCCATTAGCAGCAGGACCACTAGGATACAATGGTTCAAAAGCTGGAATGGAATTAATTCAAAAAGCAGATGTTGTTTTAGCATTGGGCACAAGATTAAATCCTTTTTCAACTTTACCAGGATATGGAATGGATTATTGGCCAAAAGATGCAAGCATTATTCAAGTTGATATGAATTCTGATAGAATTGGTTTAACAAAAAAAGTTAGTGTTGGAATTTGTGGAGATGCAAAATTAGTTGCACAACAACTGTTAGCACAACTTGCACCAACAGCAGGTGATACTGATAGACAAAAAAGAAAAGATATTATTCACCAAACCAAATCAGCTTGGTTACAAAAATTATCAAGTTTAGATCATGAAGATGATGATAAAGGTACTGTTTGGAACAAAGAAGCAAGAGAAAGAGATGCTGACAGAATGTCTCCGAGACAAGCTTGGAGAGCTATTCAAGCTGGTATGCCTGATGATGTGATTATTTCAAGCGACATTGGAAATAACTGTGCAATTGGAAATGCATATCCTACATTTGAAAAAGGTAGAAAATATTTAGCACCGGGATTATTTGGTCCCTGTGGATATGGTTTTCCATCAATTCTTGGAGCTAAAATTGGTTGTCCAGATACACCTGTAATTGGTTTTGCTGGTGATGGTGCTTTTGGCATAAGTATGAACGAAATGAGTTCTGTAGCAAGACCAGAATGGCCAGCTATTTCAATGGTGATTTTCAGAAATTATCAATGGGGAGCTGAGAAAAGAAATACAACACTATGGTTTGATGATAATTTTATAGGTACTGAGCTTGATCCAGAATTAAGTTACGCTAAAGTTGCTGATGCTTGTGGATTAAAAGGTGTGGCAGTTAGAACAATGGAAGAGACAACTGCAGCCATAAAGCAATCTTGCGAGGATCAAAAGAAAGGTATTACAACATTTATTGAGGTAATTCTAAATCAAGAGCTTGGCGAACCATTTAGAAGAGATGCAATGAAGAAACCAGTGAAGATAGCCGGTATCAACAAAGCAGATATGAAGAAACAACCCTCTTTAAGCTCTTAAGATCTTTTAAAAATTAAACTATTATCGTAAAGTCAATTCATGGAAGTGACTAACGATAATGGTTGTAGCTGGATCAATGACCTAAGTCCCAGAATGAATATACAAACACTTGCATCAAGTAAAGATTGTGAGTGGTTAATTATTGGAGCCGGTTATACAGGTTTATCTGCTGCAAGAAAACTGGGCGAACTTCATCCTAACGAACAAATTATACTTATTGATAGTCAATTAGCTGGAGAGGGTGCTAGTAGTAGGAACTCAGGCTATTTAGTTGACACAACTCTTAACGATGGATTTACATCAAATAAAGAATTAGAAAATTATAAAAAAAAAGCTGACATATATAAACTTGGGATAGAAGTTGTTAAAAAATTTATTAAACAATATCAGGTGGATTGTGACTGGAATGAATGTGGAAAATATTTTGCTTCATCAAAAAACCAAGATAAAAAAATATTAACAAATTTTTCAGAAACTCTTTCAAAATTAGGTTTTGTGAACAGCTTATTATCTAAAAGTGACCTTGTAAAAAGGTTAGGTACAAATTTTTATAATACAGCGCTACATACCAAAGGAGGTATTTTACTACATCCGGGTAAATTAGTTAGAGCTATGATTGATACTTTGCCTAACAATATTCAACTTTTTGAAAATACTTCGTTGACAAAATGGGAAAAAGGAACCGAAACAATTTCCTGTCATTTTAAAAATGGAATAATAAAAACAAAAAAGATTATATTTGCAACCAATGGTTTTTTAAAATCACTGGGGATTAAAAAAAATTATAATTTTCCAATTACTTTAACTGCCAGTATGACAAGATCTTTAACGGATAAAGAATTCAAATTAATTGGTAAACCAAAAGAATGGGGAGTTTTACCAGTGAGACCAATGGGGGCCACTATTAGAATGACAAAAGATAGAAGAATTTTAATAAGGAATACCGCAGAAGTTCACAACCCTTTCAAAATGACTAAATCTGATTTAGACAAAAGATCCATCAATCAAAGAACTGGAATAAAAAAAAGATTTCCCGAATTACCTGATAATATTATCCAATCATCATGGTCAGGTGTAGTTTCAAGAACAAGAAACAGTTCACAAGTTTTTGAAAAAATAGATAAAAATATTTTTGTTGCAGGTTGTTATAATGGCTCTGGCATAGGTGTTGGTACATTGTTTGGTGAACAAATTGCAATTAAAGCAAGCAATGAACACTCAAGAGAAATTGAAACTATTGAAGCAAGAAATAAACCTACTTGGTTACCACCACAACCATTTTTAAATATGGGTGTAAAAACTAGATTAATTTATGAACGTATTAAAGCGAGATCTGAAATCTAACTTGGGGTTCTGTAAATCGAGGACCTTACTAATAAACCACATTAAATAACGATTATTAAAAAAATGTTTAATACTTAGTGTTTGCTCTTTTAATCTAAGTCTTGATTTCAAATTTATTTGTAAATATATTAAATCTAATGAATAATGCTAAAATAAGCTCAAATAAGAGTTTCGGAATAGTTTTTTTTGTAGTTTTTTTGTTAATTGCTTTTTATCCTTTAATAAATCAAGCAGGTATAAAAATTTGGTCAGTAATTATTTCATTAATTTTTCTTATTTTGGGAATGTTAAACTCAAAGTTACTAACCCCTTTAAATAAACTTTGGTTTAAATTCGGCATTATTTTAGGAAAAATAGTTTCACCGTTAATAATGGCACTAATTTTTTTTACCGTAGTTACCCCAATAGCTTTTTTAATGAGAATTCTTAAAAAAGATTTATTAAATCTTAAATTTAGCAAGAATAACTCTTATTGGATTGAAAAAACTGAGCCTAAAAGTAAGATGAAAAATCAGTTTTAACTTGAACTTCATTAAATATGAACTTTATAAAAGAATTTTGGGAATTTATAAAAATTAGAAAAAAATATTGGCTATTACCTATAATGATTTCCCTCGCTATATTCGGTGGATTAATTATTTTAACACAAGGATCTGCGGTAGCTCCATTTATTTATACAATTTTTTAAAGTGTCATCAATTTTAGGAATATCTGCATTTTATCACGATAGTGCTGCATGTATTTTAAAAGATGGGGAAATAATTGCCGCAGCACAAGAAGAAAGATTTACAAGAAAAAAACATGATCCAAGCTACCCTCGTAATGCAATTGAGTTTGTCTTAAATTATTCAAACTTAAAGTTAAGTGAGGTAAATCAAATAGTTTTTTTTGAGAAACCTTTTTTAAAATTTGAAAGACTTTTAGAAACATATGTTGCTTTTGCACCAAAAGGGTTTCTTTCTTTCAGTAAAGCAATGCCTTTATGGGTTAAAGAAAAACTTTTTCAAAAAAATTTATTATTCAATAAACTTAAAGAACACGATGTAAATTATAAATCTGATGAAAATATTTTTTTTTCAGATCATCACTTAAGTCATGCAGCTAGTGCTTTTTTCCCATCACCTTTTGATGAGGCTATAGTTTTAACTGCTGATGGCGTTGGTGAGTGGGCCACAACTACAGTTGCCGTTGGAAAAGGTAATAAATTAGATATTAAAAAAGAAATTCACTTTCCTCACTCTCTTGGTTTGCTTTATTCAGCTTTTACTTACTACGCTGGATTTAAAGTCAATAGTGGAGAATATAAGCTTATGGGTTTAGCACCTTATGGAAAACCAATTTATGAAAATAAAATAAAACAACTAGTTGATATAAAAAATGATGGAACTTTTAGACTCAATCAAGATTATTTTAATTATGCCACAGGACTAACGATGACTAATGATAAATTTCACAATTTATTTGGTCAAAAGCCTAGAAATTCCAAGAATGAAAAACTAACTCAATTTCACATGGATATCGCTGCTTCAATTCAAAAAGTTACAGAAAATATTATGATCAAGTTATCAAAATCAATCCGTAAAGAGTACAATATTAAAAATTTATGTTTAGCTGGTGGTGTTGCCCTAAATTGTGTTGCTAATGGAAAAATACTTCAAGAAAAAATTTTTGATAATATTTGGATACAGCCTGCTGCTGGAGACGCTGGAGGTTCATTGGGAGCTGCATTAGCTTTGTGGCACTTAGACCAAGAGAATGAAAGAAAAGTGAATCCAAATGATGATATGAAAGGATCGTATTTGGGATCAGAATTTACCCAAAATCAAATTGAAAATGAACTAAAATCAATCGGTGCTATCTTTGATACCTTTGATTATGAAAATTTAATTAATCAAACAGCAGATCATTTGTCTAAACAAAAAGCTATCGGTTGGTTCCAAGGAAGAATGGAATTTGGTCCTAGAGCATTAGGTGGTAGATCAATATTAGGTGACCCAAGATCAGAAAAGATGCAAAAAAATTTAAATTTAAAAGTAAAATACAGGGAAAGTTTTAGACCATTCGCACCCTCAATTATAAGAGAAGATTTATCAAATTGGTTCAATATGAATGTTGATAGCCCTTATATGTTATTAGTCGCTAGTATTAATTCAGAAAAAAAAATTGAAATGACAGATGAACAAAAAAATTTTTTTGGTATTGATAAATTAAATGTAAAAAGATCAGAAATACCAGCTGTAACACACGTTGACTACTCCGCAAGAATTCAAACAGTTAATCAGAATACAAACAAACCTTATTATGATTTAATTTCTAAATTTAAAGAAAAAACTGGATGTCCAATAATTGTTAACACTTCATTTAATGTAAGAGGGGAACCTATAGTGTGCACTCCAGCAGATGCTTTTAATTGTTTTATGGGAACTGATTTAGATTACCTAGTTATAGGAAACTGTATTTTGGATAAAAATAAACAAGATCCAAATCTTAAAAAAGACTATACAAAAAAATTTGAGTTAGATTAAGTCAACTTGACTACCATCGAAATCATTTTTAGACCCAGGTATTAAATCAGGATTACTCTACTAAAGAATCGATGCAAT
>CAJQSU010000037.1 GCA_905616435.1 uncultured Candidatus Pelagibacter sp.
AGACCTAGGGGGAAAGATGCAAAAAAAGATTTATATTATGAAAAAGATTTACTCAAAGATAAGAAAGAACTTGCTGAACATTTAATGCTTTTAGACTTAGGAAGAAATGATGCTGGAAAAGTATCTAAAATTAATACAGTTAATGTTACTGAAAGTTTTATTATTGAAAAATATTCGCATGTCATGCATATAGTTTCTAACGTTGTTGGGGAATACGATAAAAAATTTTCAAAATTTAAATCTTTATTAGCTGGTTTTCCTGCTGGAACAGTTTCTGGTGCACCCAAAATTAGAGCGATGGAAATTATTGACGAACTAGAAATAACAAGAAGGAAAGTTTATGCTGGTGGGATTGGTTATTTTTCTGCAAATGGAGAATTTGATACATGTATAGCTTTAAGAACCGCTGTTGCTAAAAATAAAAAATTTTATGTACAAGCGGGTGCTGGCATTGTTGCTGATAGTAAACCAATTAATGAATATAAGGAGACTGTTAATAAAGCTAAAGCCTTGATTAATGCATTAAGATAATGAAAATATTATTAATAGATAATTATGATAGTTTTACATTTAATCTTTATCATTATCTTTCATCACTAAAAACTAAAGTTGAAGTTTTTAGAAATGATAAGATTACTTCAAAAGAAATTGTAAAAAATAAATATGATAAAATTGTGATTTCTCCAGGTCCTGGCAATCCCAATCAATCTGGCAACTGTTTGAGCATTTTAAAAACTCTTTATAAAGAAATTCCCTTCCTTGGAGTATGTCTTGGTCATCAAATTATTGGGCAAGTTTTTGGATCTAAAATTATTCAAACTAAGAAATTAATGCATGGAAAAACAAGTAAAATTAGATCTAAAAAAATTGGAATTCTTAGAAATCTACCAAAAACTTTTGAAGCAACAAGATATCATAGCTTAATTATTGAAAGGAAATCCCTTTCTAAAAGCTTAGAAATAACAGCGCAAACTGATGAAGGCTTAATTATGGGAGTTAAACATAAAATATATAATATACACGGTGTGCAATTTCACCCCGAAAGTATTAAAACTAAATTAGGAATGAAAATATTAAAAAATTTTATTGATTATAAAAATTAATGGAAAAATATCTTGAAAAGTTAAAAATTAAACAGGACTTGTCATTCAATGAAAGTAAGGCAGCTTTTGAAATACTAATGGAGGGTAAAGCTTCAGATGATGATATATTTAGTTTTTTAACTCTACTTTCAGCAAAAGGTGAGGTTTCTGATGAGATTGCTGGAGGTGTTTATGTGCTAAGAAATAAGTCCAAAAGAGTTAACGTTAAAGGTTGTGTAGATACTTGTGGTACTGGTGGAGATGGCATGAATACGCTTAATATATCTACTGCTTCAGCATTATTACTGTCTAGCATGGGTATTAAAGTAGCAAAACATGGTAATAAAGCTGTCTCATCTAAATGTGGATCTGGTGATGTTTTAGAGGCGTTAAATATCAAAATTAATTTAGAGCCTAAAGATATTGAAGAGCAAATTAACAAGAATAACTTTGGTTTCATGTTTGCGCCAAACTATCATAGTGCAATGAAGTTTGTTGGTCCAGTTAGAAAAAAAATTGGCAAAAGAACAATTTTTAACATGATTGGTCCTTTAAGTAGCCCTGCCCTAGTTGACAGACAAGTTGTTGGAGTTTTTGATAAAAAATTATTAAAAATTTTTGCTAATGCATTAAAAAATTTGGGTATAAAGTACGCTTGGATTGTTAATAGTGAGGATGGATTAGATGAAATATCACCTTATGCCAAAACTAACATCGTTCAATTAAAAGGTGGCAAAATTTCAGATATAACAATAGACCCTAAAGATCTTGGAGTAGATGCAAATAAATTTGAAGATTTGTTGGGTGATGATGCTCAATTTAATGCAAGCAAAATTATAGATATATTTAAAGGAGAGGATAATGATTTTTCAAAAGCAGTTTGTTTGAATGCTGCAGCAGGTCTTATAGTAACAGAAAAAAAAAAAGAATTTAAAGATGCTTACGAATCTGCAAGATTACATATACTGACTGGTAAAACTTTTGAAAATTTGAAAAATATACAAAATGCCTGAAAACGTACTAGAAAAAATAATTAAAAAAAAGATTGAACGTATTGATGTATTAAAAAAAACAATTTCTTTAAAGTCTTTAGATGAAAAAATAAAAGAAAATAAATTATTTATTAATTTTAAAGATAAAATACAAAAAAACATCAATGATAATAAAATTTCTATAATTGCTGAAATTAAAAAAGCTAGCCCTTCTGCTGGCATAATTATGGAAAATTATGACCCTATAAAAATAGCAAAAATTTATAATGATAATAAAGCAACATGTTTATCCATACTTACAGAAGAAGATTTTTTTTTAGGAAATCTAATTCATGTAAGTAAAGTAAAAGAAAAAATAAACCTTCCTATTCTTTGTAAAGATTTTTTTATAGATAAATTTCAAGTTCACCTTGCAAAAAGTTATGGGGCTGATGCTATATTGATAATAATTGCGGGTGTTTCTGATGATCTTGCAAATGAATTATATGAAGAAGCATTAAAACTTAACATGTCTATAATTGTTGAGGTGCATACAGTTGATGAAGCAAAAAAAGCTCTTAACTTTAAAGAGGCGTTAATAGGAATTAATAATAGAAATCTCAAAACTCTTAAAACAGATATTAATACAACTTATGATATCCATGATGTTTTAATTAATCATGGTGGGCCTTTAATTTCTGAAAGTGGAATTAAAAAAAAGGAGGATCTTCTGGCTTTAAAAGATAAAACAAAAATTAAAACTTTTTTAATAGGTGAATCACTTTTGAAAAATTTAGATAATAATTCAATTTTTTCGGTCCTTTAGTCAAATAAACCCATATTTTAAAGGGTTTTTAGCTCTTGTTTATTTAAGAGAACTTTTGTAGAACAGATCTTGTACTATATTTGTTCTTATGCTTACTAAAAAACAAAAAAACTTGCTTTTATTTATCAACAAGAGGTTGAGAAGTTCAGGTGTATCTCCTTCTTATGAGGAAATGAAACAATCTCTTAATCTTAAATCAAAATCTGGGATTCATCGACTAATCACTGCATTGGAAGAAAGAGGATTTATTAAAAGACTTGCTCACAAAGCTAGAGCATTAGAGGTTATTAAGTTACCAGAAACAGCATCTGCAAATGATATTTATAATAGTTTTTCACCTAGTGTTATTAAGGGTGGTTTAGATGAACAAAAAAAATTTTCTGATAAAACTGAAATACCGGTTTTAGGTAAAATAGCAGCAGGAACTCCTGTAGAAGCTATCCAGAATGAAGTTTCAAGAATACCATTACCTTCAAACCTAGAGAAAAATGGTGATTATTTTGGTCTTAAAGTTCAAGGAGACTCGATGATTGAAGCGGGAATTAACGAGGGTGATACTGTAATTATTAGAAGAACAGATACGGCAGACAATGGAAAAATAGTTGTTGCTTTAATAGATGAGCATGAGGCTATGTTAAAAAGAATAAGAAAAAAAGGAAAGATTGTTGCACTAGAAAGTGCAAACAAAAACTACGAAACAAAAATTTTTGGTCCAGATAGAGTAAAAGTCCAAGGTGTTCTGGTATCTTTATATAGAAACTTCTAAAAAAATAGTCTAAACATCATTGATGTCAAAAGTCGCAACTCGATTTGCTCCTTCACCTACTGGTTCACTTCATATTGGTGGAGTAAGAACAGCTTTATTCAACTGGTTGTACTCAAAAAATCAAAGAGGTACATTTCACCTTAGAATTGAAGATACTGATAAAGAAAGATCTAAAGATGAACATAAAGTTCAAATCATTAAGTCTTTAAAATGGATTGGTATAGATCATGATGGTGAGGAATATATCCAATCAACTAAAATTAATGATCATATAAATGTTGCAGATGAATTGCTTAAGAATGGAAACGCTTACAAATGTTATTGTTCAAATGAAGAAATTGAAGAACAAAAAAAGAGAGCTAAACAAAAAAAACTTCCCTATACTTATAACAGAAAGTGGAGAGATATTGCAGAATCTGAGGCACCTAAAGATATAAAACCTGTAATTAGATTTAAAAGTAAAATTGAAGGCACTTCTATATTAAAAGATTTGGTTCAAGGTGATGTCGAAATTGATAATAACACAATTGAAGATTTTATAATTTTAAGAAACGATAGAACACCAACGTATAATTTATCTTGTACAGTAGATGATCATCAAATGCACATGACTCATATTATTAGAGGTGATGACCACAAGATAAATACTTTTAAACAAATGCAGATATATATAGCTATGAAATGGGAACTACCTTCCTTTGCACACATACCTTTAATACATACAATGGAGGGTAAAAAACTTTCTAAAAGAGATAATGCTTCAACCTTAGATGATTATTCAAAAATTGGTATTATGCCAGATGCTCTCAGAAATTACCTTCTTAGACTAGGCTGGTCATACAAAGAAAAAGAAATTTTTACCCTAGATGAAAGTATTGAACATTTTAATCTTGAAGGTATTGGTAAATCCCCGTCAAAATTAGATATGAGTAGAATATTATCGATTAACGAACATTACATAAAAAATATTAAAGAAAGTGATTTGTATGATCAATTTATTGAGTACTGTAAATTATTCAAAAGTGAGATTAGTACTGACAAAAAAAATAAGATTAAAAAATCTATAACTTTTTTAAAGAATAAGGCTAAAACTTTAGAAGATATATTTAATAATGGTCAGTATATAATAGTTGATGAGTTAAGTTTTAATCAAGAAGATATAGGGCTAATTGACGATAAAGCTAAAAAAATAATATCTGAATTTTCAAATAGTGTCTCAAAAATAGAAAAATTAAGCAAAGAAAACTTAGAACCAATCATCAGCCATCTCATAAAATTAAACGAAACTAACTTCAAGGGAGTTGGACAACCACTTAGAATAGTTTTAACAGGATCAAAATTTGGCCCTGGTATTTATGATATAATTGTTTCTCTTGGTAAAGACGAAGTCTTAAAAAGATTAAAAAATAAAATAACTTAAAAACTTTTAAAAAAAATATTATGGTCAAAAATTAGAGATATTGCGATAAAATTTCCACAGCATTCTCAGAGGAAGATGTATTTGATTTAATATTTTTAAGAGTTTTATTGATAGTTTTTAATTGTGACTTAGATAAGTCTGGATTATTTAAAAAATAAACCACGGAATTGAATATTTCTTTAGCGTTACACTCTCTTTGTAAAAGTTCAG
>CAJQSU010000038.1 GCA_905616435.1 uncultured Candidatus Pelagibacter sp.
ATTTGATTGGTTCAATGAAAAGAAAGTTAATCAAACAATCACGGTTAAGATCGTATCAACTGATAACAAGGGCTTGACAGTCAGACCTGAAGGTTGTGAAATGGATTTCCAAATTAAAAAGTCTCAAATTGCAATAAATGCAGCTGATGCCAGACCTTCAAGGTTTACAGGGGGTGAAAGAATAGACTGCGCTATTACTGAGATAGATTTAGATAAGCGAAAAGTGACTTTAAGTATTAAACTTCTTGAAGAAATTGAGAAAAAAGAAGCTTTAGATAAATATGGATCAGAAGGCTCTGGTAAAAATCTGCCTTTTTCATCTTTATCAGAAGATTTAAAAAAAAAAGATGAGGATCAAGGTTAACTAAAAGAAGGTTAAATTGGCTATTGTAAAATCAAAGCTTTTAAAAAAACTCTCTCAAAATTATCCAAATTTTTTTAAAAAAGACCTCGAAAAGTTTACTGAAATCATTTTAAAAGAAATAAAAAGAACCCTAAGACGAGGCGAAAGAGTGGAGCTTAGAGGATTTGGTATTTTTTCAACAAATAAGCAGAAAGCAAGGATTTCTAGGAACCCAAAAACTGGAGAAAAAGTACACACTCCAGAAAAAAAAACAATTCACTTCAAAATGGCTAAAGACTTGTTTAAAAAATTGAATAATCATGAATAATAATATTTTTGTAGCTTGTGATGTGTCAAGTCAAAAAGAGATTTTAGAATTATTATCAAAAATACATCAAGAGATTTCAGGAATTAAAATAGGCCTACAATATATTACTCGAAGTTCTCCAGAGGAAATAAAAGAGCTCAGCAAATTTAATAAGCCTATTTTTTATGATGGTAAATTTTTTGATATTAAAAATACATTAGTTGAGTCTATTAAATCTCTCAAAAATTTAAATGTTAGCTATGCAACTGTTCATTTATTAAATGGATTGGACGCCTTAAAAGCTGCCAATGAAGCAGCAAATGATATTAATGTAAAATTACTTGGTGTATCGATTCTAACTAGTTTTGGTAATGAAGAGTTGGAACAACTTGGATTTAAAGATCAAGTAGAGGGGCAAGTATTAAGATTAATAAAAATTGCAGATGAGGCTAATTTGCATGGAGTTATCTGTAGCCCATTAGAAATTAGAATGATTAAAAAAGTTGCACCTAATCTAAAATGTTTTACTCCAGGTATAAGACAAGATAAAAATAAAGATGATCAAAAAAGAACCATGAGTGCAAAACAAGCATTAGGAGCTGGAAGTGATTGTTTAATTATTGGTAGACCTATTACTAAAGGTGATCCTAAAAAAAATATTCAAGAAATTATATCTTCTTTAAATTAAATGAAGTCTAAAATTTGCGGAATATCAGATTTAAAAACTTTAAAATTTTTAACAGATCACCCCAACGCACCTCAGTTCATTGGATTTATTGTTAATTATCCCAAATCAAAGAGATATGTTGAAGCTGATAAATTAAAAGAATTATTAAAAATTGATAAAAAAAATTCTTTATATGTGGCAGTTCTAGTCAAACCAGATCAGAAGATATTAGAAATAATTAAAGATTTACCTTTTGATTATTATCAAATTTATGACTGTGAGCCTGATGAGATAAAAATGATAAAAGAGAAATATAATATGAAAATAATTACCGCATTTACGGTTCAAAATGCTAATGATGTTAAACAATATAATCGTTATGATGATGTTACAGACATTTATTTGTTTGATAGTAAAGGTTATGAAAAAAGTATGTCTTTCCAACATTCACTAGTAGAACACCTAAACTTCAATAAAGAAGTTATGCTAGCAGGAAATATTCAAATAAATGATGAGCTTGAAAATTACAAAAAAATAGCTGATATTATAGATATATCTGGTGGCGTAGAAAATTCTGGATTAAAAGATATTTCCAAAATAGAAATCTTCTTAAAAAAAATTAAACAAATAAATGATGAAGCTTAAAAAAAATATTCCATTAATTGACCAACATGATAAATATGGTTTTTGGGGTGGTAAATTTGGTGGTAGCTTTATTCCTGAAACACTTAAACAACCTATCGAAGACTTAACAAATGAATTTAAAAGATTAAGAAAAGATAAAAAATTTATAAAAAAAAGAGATTTTTATTTTAAAAATTATATTGGAACTCCCACCTCATTTATAAAACTTGAAAATTTAACTAATCACCTAGGTGGTGCTCAAATTTGGGCAAAAGTTGTCTCTGAAGCTAATGGAGGGGCTCATAAGATATATAATGCAACTGTTCATGCTTTAATCTGCAAAGCGATGGGTAAAAAATATATCGTTGGTGATACTGGGGCTGGTTATGCTGGAAAAATGTTAAGTATGGCCGCAAAGAAATTTGGTCTTAAGTGTAAAATCTTTATGGGCGCAAAAGACATCAGAAGACAAAAGCCTAACTGTGATGAAATTATAAAGAATGGAGCTGAAATAGTTCCTGTTTATTCTGGCAGCCAAACACTAGTAGATGCTGTTAGTGAGTGTATGAGATATTGGGTATCAAATTGTGATAATACACATATGTGTGTTGGAAGCACAGTTGGTCCAAATATATTTGTTAAAATTTGTGGATGGAGTACAGCACAAATTTCAAGAGAATTAAAAATACAATTAAAATCAAAATTTAAAAAAATTCCCAATAAGATTAAATTAATTAATTGTGTAGGTGGAGGAAGTTCTGCTTATGGATTTTGGAGTGAGTTTATTGATTATGATAAAAAACAAATTGAGTTAGTTGGTGTTGAGGCCGGAGGGCCTAAAAAATCCAAGCTGCATGCAGCACCTTTAAGTAAAAATTCCAAGATAGGTATATTACATGGGGCGGCTGCATATGTTTGTCAAAATAGTGAAGGGCAGATAAATAAAACTGAGTCTATTTCAGCAGGACTTGATTACCCATCCGTAAGTCCTATTCATTGTTTTTTAAAAGATACGAAAAGAGCAAGATATACATACGCCACAGACGAAGACGCTCTTGATGCTTATCAGATGGTGACTAAATTTGAAAACCTCAATCCAAGTTTAGAACCTTGTCACGCATTTGCAGAGGCTATTAATATTGCACCTAAGTTAAAGCAAGATACAATAATCATAGTCAATTCGTGTGGTGATGCTAAAAAAGATAGAGATATCTTAAGAGAAAGATTGGGTAAAAAAAAATGACTTCTCTAATTAATCAAGCTTTTGAAAAAGCAAGAAATGAAAATAGACCAGCCTTACTAACCTATACAGTGGCTGGAGATAACACTAAAAAAAAATCTTTGGCAATACTAAAATCTATTTCAAATTATGCGGATATTTGTGAATTAGGTTTTCCTCACAACACTCCAATTGCAGATGGTGGGCAAATACAAACTAGCGCTTATCGAGCAATCAAAAATGGAATTAAGATTAAAGACGTATTTTCAATTGCTAGAGATTTTAAGAAATCAAAAAAAACAAAACCAATTATTTTAATGGGCTACTACAACGTGATTCTTCAGTACAATGAAAATAAATTTTTGGAAAAATGTAAAAAAGTAAAAGTTGATGGATTAATTGTAGTTGATTTACCCTATCCAGAAAACAGATTTTTTGCGGCTAAATGTAAAAAAAAAGGAATTAATTTTATTCAATTAGTGTCGCCTACTACATCAAAAGTAAGATTAAAAAAGATTATCAAAGATTCGCATGATATGGTTTATTACATAAGTATGCTTTCAACTACTGGAGGAAAATTAAAAGTTTCTCCTAAAAAAATACTAGAAAAATACAGTAAAATTAAAGATCAAAATAAATCAAAAAATGTTGTTATTGGATTTGGAATTACTGAAAAAACAATAAAATCTCTAAAGAAAGCAGATGGACTGGTGGTTGGAAGTGCTATTTGCAAAGAAATAACCAACTCTATTAATAAGGGACAAAATGCTGTCACAAATGTTACTAATATTGTGAAGAAATTAAGAAATAAAATTAAATGAATTGGATTACAAAAATTATAAAAGCAGGTGAGAAGATTAAGACTGCCATCCATAAAAGAGCCTCTAAAGAAGATATTGCAAATAGTGATTGGACTTCATGTTGTAAAGGACCAATATTAAAAAAAGATCTTGAAGAAAATCTTTTTGTTTGTCCAGATTGTAATCGACATCATCGAATTAAACCAAGTCAAAGATTTGATATTCTATTTGGTAAAAATAATTATGAAATTTTAAAAACTCCCATTCCGGCAGATGACCCTTTAAATTTTGAAGATAGCAAGCCTTACAAAGAAAGATTAAAAAGTGCTAGAAAAAAAACAGGACTTAAATGTAGTATGGTTGTTGCAACTGGCTTAATAAATAATATTAAAATTACAACAATTGCCTCGGATTTTGATTTTTTAGGAGCCTCAATTGAAGCTGCTGAAGGAGAGGCTATTCTTTATGCCGTTCAATACTCAATAGAGAATAAACAACCTCTTTTGATTTGTACAAGTGGTGGTGGGATGCGTATGCAAGCTTCAATGATTAGCTTAAGTCAAATGCCTCGATCAATTTTAGCTATTAACGAGCTAAAAAAACATAATTTACCATATCTTGTTTTATTTACTGATCCAACCGCAGGGGGTATAACAGCTTCGTACGCAATGGTCTCAGACATAAGTATAGCAGAGCCAGGTGCAATGATAGCATTTGCAGGAAAAAGAGTCATACAAGGAACTGTTAAGGAGGAATTGCCTCCAAATTTTCAATCTTCAGAGTATGTCCAAAAATCAGGATTTGTTGACTTAATAGTAGAGCGTAAAGACCTTGTGTCTAAAATCGGAACTTTATTATCAATATTGTTAAAGCAAAGTTCTGTTATAAGTTCTGAGCAAAATGAAACTTCAGAAGATAATCAATCGCTTACAAGAGCTGCATCCTAAGGAAATAGATCTAAGTTTAGATCGTGTCAAAAAACTCTGCAATAAATTAGGAAACCCTCAAGACAAAATCAAAGCAATTTCTATTGTTGGTACTAATGGTAAATACTCAACTATTCAGGCCTTATATGCCATTTTGAAAGAGACTAAAATGAAGTGCAATATTTATACAAGCCCTCATATTAAAAAAATTAATGAACGATTTGTTTTTGATAACCGGGAATTAAATGATGATGAACTTGCATACTTACTTGAGGAAATTGAAGAAACAAATAATAATGAACCAATCACTTTTTTTGAAATCCTAACTGCAGCTTATTTTCATAAAGCCTCTAAATACCCTGGTAACATTAACTTAATTGAAACTGGATTATTTCATAGGTTTGATGCTACTAATATTTTAAAAAAAAACCTTGCTAGCATTGTAACCTCAATTGGTCTTGATCATCTTGACTGGCTATCAAAAAATGAGCAAACACTTGACAAAATTATATTTGAAAAAACTTCTACTTTATTAAATTCAAATATTATTGTTGCAAAACAAAGCACCAAGGAAATAACAGAAAGTATTAAGAAAACTATTTTGAATAATAGTTCAAATAAATTATTTCATGATGAAAATTATAGTTTTTCAACTAAAGAAAATAATTTTTTTTATTATGAAGATAAATTAGGTCGAATAAAGTTGCCTATGCCAAATGTTAAAGGTCAATTTCAGTTGGAAAATATTTCAACTGCAATAGCAACTGTAAGAGTTGTTAAAGGTCTAGATATAAAGGATAAGTATATACAGCAAGGAATTATAAAAATTGATAGTATTGCCAGACTTCAAGAAATAAAATCAGGCAAACTAAAGGAACTTGTCAAAGATAATCAATTATTTGTGGATGGATCTCATAATCCACTTGGCTCAAGAGTACTTAATGAATATTTACAAAGTTTAAACTGTAACAAACATATTATTTTAGGAATGATGGCAAATAAGAATCATAGTGAATATATGAGTTACTTTAAGAACATATCATCTTTGACTACTATTGATATTCCTAATCAACCTAATTCAATTAAAGGAAAAGAGCTAAAAGATAAGCTTAATAGATTTAAAAACATTCAATATAAAGAAAGTATAGAAGATGCTGTCAGTTCAATTCCAATTAAAGAAAACGATATAATATTAATTACAGGATCTTTATATCTAGCTGGAGAAGTATTAAATCTAAATTAGATATTTTTATCTAAAAATTCTTTCATTTGGCTTTCAGGAACTCCGCCAACTTTTCTATCTACTTCAACGCCTTTTTTGTATATAATTACTGTCGGCACTCCTCTGATCCCCGCAGCACTTCCCGTGTTAATTCCACTATCTTCAATGTCAGCATAATAGAAACCAGCTTTATCTTTGTACTCATCTGAAAGCTTAGTCATTACAGGAACAAGTGTTTTACAGGGTCCACACCAGGCAGCGCTGAACTGGATTACTGAAATATCTTCATTTTTTATTTTATTGTCAAAATCTTCGTCTTTAAAATTATTAAGCATTTGTCTGATATAATTGATTCAAACGATTATTCAATGGGTAAAGAAGGGGTTTTTTAATTTATTAAATTATGCGTCTGAATACTTTTGCTCTAAATTCATCACATATTCATTAATTCCATCAAGAAATTTAAGCTTTTCATCAACAGTTTTAAACGAGAACATCTTATCCTCATTTTCTCTAATCTCATCACATTCTGAATAAAAAGCAGAAATAGTCCACCATTTCTCCTCATTAGTGCTTAGAATTCTTGAAGCTATTCGACGTTTAATCTTTTTATGAACTTCTTTTGGTAAAATTTCAGGTGCTTCATTAAATATCAGACCATGACCAAAAGTAATAAGTCTTTGATCTTCGAATTTATCCAATAATGCAAATTTTTCTTTCCAATCACCTGTATGAAATTTAGGAAATAAGGCCTGATCTTTAGCTGACGTAAATCCTCCTGAATAAATAGATTCTTCTGGTTCAATATCTTCTTGTGAAGAAGTTTCCATTTTTTCCTCTGCTGCTTCTCTTAAAATATTACAAACATTTATTGCAAACTTTTCATTAGTTTTAACTAATTCAGCTCTTTTATTAATTAAGTTAGGGTCTAACTTGTCATAAGGTTGGGCTTTCATGCCATAACTTTTATCTAGAATAATTGGAGCTTTATTTGATCTTATAGTTCTTAAAAATTTAGGAGATTTTTTCATCTCTTTTTTTAAATCTTCATAGCTTAATTTCTGAATTGCTTCTACATCAAATCTCAAGTCTACTGATTGTCCCCATTTATAAACAGGATGCATACAAGCATTTGGGTGCAATGGAGCACAAAGATATAGGCGGCTAGTACCAAAGAAATATTCATTTATAGTAAAAATCTTTTCTTGTTTAACCATATTCTCAACAATAATCTTGCTACTTGTTTTAAAATACTCTTTCCAAAGAACTGGTTGTTTTTGTTTTATCAAATCCAAAACTTTAACTGTAAGTTCAGTATCAAATAATGCAGAGTGTGCTCCTGAAGACTCAAATCCATTTAATCTTGCTAGCGACTCTAGTTTCATTGATTTATTTCCTTTAGGATTCAATTCTGTTTTAAGAACGTTGTCATCTATTGCAAATGCTGCTCTAACTATATTTAAAGCATCGTGTCGAACATTGCCCTCTGTATTTGTAATGTAGGGCTTTCTTAAAGATTTAAAAAATTCTTTTCTAATTACCTCATCATCAAAGTTAATACTGGAATAACCCAAGAATGTTGCTGGTGACCATTCTCGAAATTTCTTTTCGACTTGGCTTAACATTTCGTAGTGACTTAAATTACCCTTAGTTAATAAGTCTACGTTTGATCTATTTATGCAAAGAGCAGTAGCACTTGGAACTCTGTCTTGAGGTAGTCTACATCTTGCTGAAAAACGTTCTAGTTCTTTGAAGTTTTCATCTAATAAAATTCCTCCAATTTCAATAATAGTTGCCCAGTCTGTTTGTGCTGAGTCTGTCTCAATATCCCATACTACGTAATTCAATTTGCTCTCCTTTGTGCGTAAAATTGTTCAACTTTTTCTAGAAACTTATTTTGGTAATCTTTTAGTCTTTGACCATCAATTAAAAACTTTTGAAACATATTGTCTTTTGTGCAAAGTAATATGGCTGCTTGAGTAATATTTGATCCATGCACTGTATCGTGTGCTAAAGCATATGCGGAGCATTGCAAATAATAATCTTCAATCCATTCATCTTTTTTTGGCTTATTGCTTTGTTTAAAATCAATTATGGTCTCTTTATTTTCATAAATACCAACACAGTCAGTAGCTCCAGCATATTTTCCTGGATAATATAATGTGGCTTCACACCCCCAAATTTCATTTAATTTATCTCTTAAACCATTTTCAATAATCTGATCTGCCATCATTCTCTCTTTTGTATTATCTCCTAATAAATCTAAATTTAATTTACCAAGTAAAAATTTTTCTAGATAATCATGCATCGAACTGCCTCTACTGCTAGCTTCACGTGTAATAATTGCTGCCTGTTTTTGACCAACTCTTTGCTTCCAAGCTTGTAGAGAGGCTTTTTTTTCTTCAGACTCAGTTGCTTTTAAAATTGTAGTCACTGAAGGTAATCGTTCTTCATTAATAGAATAATGCCTAGAGCCATCAACAATTGATCTGGTAGACTTTGGATAGATGTATTTATTATTCCACTGCATGTGATTTCTTATATTCGTTATTGAAGAAAAAAAGAAATTAATTTTTTGCTTGTTTTGAGTGATCAACAAATTTTTCTACATTTTCAGTTTGAACGGCTTTTTCAATCTGCTCAGGGTCTTTAATATTTTCAAGGGTTCTAGTGATTGATCTAGCGTCAGTACCAAACTTATCAACAACTATCATTGCTTCTTCTAATTTTTTTCTAAGAGAAATTATGTTATCAAAGTGTTTTCCAAATCTTGAACTAATTGTTTTTAAATGATCATAGATTTCTGTAGCACCCTTTTGAACTTTTAAAGATTGAAAACCCATATGTAAAGATTGTAGATAAGCTGAAAGAGTATTAGGACCACAGATTACAATTTTATATTTTTTCATTAATTCTTGAGTTAATAACTCTTTGGTACTTGGGTCTTGGTATTCAGTTAACTCTTTATATAAACTTTCAGTTGGAGCATAAACAATAGCAAAATCTGTAGTTTTCGGTGGCACTATATATTTTTCATTAACACTTTTTGCTTTAGCTTTAAATGCAGTAGCTAATTTTGTTCTTGCATCTGCAACAGCTTTTTTATCATCAGCGTCATAACCATCAGTAATTGCTTTAAATTTTTCTACTGGAAAATGCGAGTCTACCGGCACCATTACATCACCTTGAAGTCTAATTGCAAATTCTACATTTTCACTTGTATCCTCTTTCATCTTAACATTGGTCTGAAATTGTGAAGCTGGCAACAAGTCTTTAATTAGAGCATCTAATGAAAACTCAGCAAGAGTTCCATATTTTTTAACTCCAGCTAAAATTTTTGTTATGCCCTCTTGGCTTTTATTTAATAATTCGACCTGACTATTAAAATTTCCAACTTTTTCATCCACTTTAGTTAAGGCCTCTGTCATATCCTTGGTAACCCCTGTAGATAGATTATTAAATGAAGTCGACATTGAACCAAGTGAAGTATTAATAGTAGTATTTAAGGTATCTTTTAATGATGTAATTTCTGTTTTTAAATTAGCTATTTCTTCAGCTTCCTTGTTTTCACTCTCATCTTTAGGCTTAGATTTTAAATTTAGGTAAAGAATAGCTGATGCTATTCCTGTCAATAAAACTAATAAAACTACCAAGATAATATCCATGATTCTATTATTTTATTTTATAGTAAAAATATGATTAATGTATTTAATAATTTAAGACTTACTTTATGGAATTATTCTTAATATTAAAAATAGTATTTATAATAGGGGCAGTTGTTACACTTTACGCTGTTGCTAGAAACCTTGATATTATTAAGATTATTCTAATTTATTGGAAAGATCTAATTCTTAGAAAGTAATTTAACTATTTTTTTTACTTCTAGTTTTTTTGTAGATGATTTTGATGTCATCATACATGCAACAGACTCTAAAATCTCACCATCTTTTAAGATACGAAGATTGTTAGCCCTTAAGGTTTCACCAGTTGAAGTTATATCAGTTATAATTTCGCTTGATCCCGTAAAAGGATAAGCTTCTGTTGCTCCTAAACTATTTACCAACTTAAACTGCGTAACCCCTTTAGAAAATAAAAATTCTCTAGTTAAGTTTGGATATTTTGTTGCAACTCTTAATCTTTTCTTTTTCTTATCTTTAAATTCAAAGGCAATCTCCTCAAGATCAGCAACTGTTTGAACATCTATCCATGGTTCAGGAATTGCAACAACTAATATTGCTTTACCAAAATCATATTTTTTAGATACATTAATTTTATTTTGAATATTTATTTCACTTTCTTTTAATAAATCATAGCCTGAAAAACCAAGATCTAGTGAACCATCTCCAAGTCTTTCAATAATTTCTCTAGCATGAAGGTATAAAATTTTTATATTTTTTAACTCTTTAATAGAACCTAATAAATCTCTTTCGCCCCGCTCAGACACTAGGTTCAGTTTATTCTTTTTAAAGATCTTTAAAATATCTTTTCGAAGTCTACCTTTGCTTGGAATGCCAATATTAATTATATATTTTTTCATTAATAATTTAAATTTAAAGCAGCTCCTACTGCGGCTACTTTTTTTTTAGAGCCAAGATCAGAAATTAATTTGTCGTATCTTCCGCCATTAATTATATTTATATTCTTTGACTTAGATTTAATGTCAATTTTAAAAACCATGCCTGTGTAATATTCCAATTGTCTTCCAAAAGAAGCAGAAAAAAATACATTTAGTTTTGAAATTTTATAATTTGAGGTTGGAAAATAATTTTGATCTACAGCCAAATTAATCTTATTTTTTTTAAAAAATTTATTAAGCTTAATTGAAGCTTTGTTAATAGGACATTTAATTTTAAGAAACTCTTTTATAATCTTTGATACATTTTTACCCTTACCAGTTCCTCTTGGGTCCTTAATTTTATTATCAAATCTTTTTAAAATTTCATTAATTGATCGACCTACAATGACTTTAGTTAAATCTTCTTTTAACATTTTGAAATAACGTTTTTTATCAATCTCAACGATGGTTGGATCCACATCTGAGTTGGTCTCTAATCGCTTTAATAAATCATTGAAGTATTTCTCTCGCCAAAAATGCCTTGATAATCTTAACTTCCATCGTTTTGGAATATCTAATTTTGAAATCAATAAATTAAATATTTCAACATTGCCAATTGTCAATATACCTGACGAATATTTTATATTTTGGAGAGATTTTAAAGATGTGCTTATAATTTCTTTATCATCACTCTTTTCATTCTTTGATCCTATTATTTCAAATCCAACCTGATCTCTTACAATTGAGTCTTTTTTGTTTTGTGACTTTCGATAAGCTTGCCCGCTATAAAATATCTTCTCTTTTCCTTTTAAATTATTTTTTAAATATCTTAAACATGATGCAATAGTTAAGTCAGGTCTAAGGCAAAGTTCGCTTCCATTTTGATCAGTAAATGAGAAAATAAATTTTCTAAAGTTTTCACCCGATCTTTGTACAATGTGATTAACTTCTATTACTGAGGGTAAATCGATGTATTTAAACCCTTTAGACTTTACTGATCTAAGGATATTTTCAGATAAGTTTTTTGACTTCATCAATTAAATCTGCTTTTGGAATTGTTTGGTTATTTTGACCTTTAATACCTTTAAGATTTTTAATCGTAACAGTATTGTCATTAAACTCATTTTCTCCACAAATGATAGCAACCGATAATTCACGTTTATTTGCAAAAGTTAATTGTTTACCAAGATTTTTTTTACTATCTAAAAAAATTTCAGCACTAATATTATTGTCTCTTAATAGGTCAACTATTTCATAATAATTCTTTAAATACTTTTGATCCATTACACAGACTAAAACAGGTTTTTTATCTTCTACTTTAATTTGATCTAACTGCATCAAAGCAAATAACAATCTATCAACACCAAAACTTATTCCAGTTCCTGGGATATCAACTCCTCTAAATCTCGATATAAGTTTTGCATACGACCCTCCGGAACAGCAACTTCCTAAATCAACTTCTTTTCCTTTATTATTAGTGACCTTAAAATTTAAGTTAGTCTCTACAATAAAATCTGAATAATAAGCCAACCCTCGAACAATTGTAAAATTAGTTTTAACTTGATTTAAATTTGATCCATATCCAAGAACTTCAAATACATTTTCCAATTCACTTATTCCCTCTTGAGATAATGCATTTTTTAAAGTTTCTTTTAATTCATTTAAATCTTTTATTTTTAAAAAATTTAATATTTGAGATGCTTGCTCATCACTTAAATCAGCACCTATTGTAATTGCTCCGCTTTGATCTTTTCTTTCTTTTTTAAGTAAATCCTCAACACCCTTTAATCCAAATCCAGGTTTATCAAGCTTATCAATTGCTCTAATAACTTTTATTTGTTTTTCTTCAGAAATTTTTAAATCATTAATTAAACCTTGAACTATTTTTCTATTACTTACATTAATTGTAAATTGGTTTTTATTTAAACCACATTCGGATAACGTGCTTGAAATTAAGTTACAAAGTTCAGCGTTAGCTTGAGCAGGATTAACATTTCCCACAATATCAAAATCAGCTTGTGTGAATTCCCTGTATCTAGCGTTACCAGCTTTCTCATTTCTAAAAACATTTTGAATAGCATAACGTTTATAAATAGATGGGAGTTCTTGATTATTTTGAGCTACAAATCTCGCTAACGGACTTGATAGATCATATCTAAGAGTAATGTTTTTATCTCCATCTTTAAATGAGAATACATCAGACATAGGATTGGCTTCATCCTCTGCAAGAAAAGATCCAATATTTTCACTAATTTCGAACGAAGGAGTTTCAAGAGCCTCTGCTCCAAACTTAATAAAATTTTTCTCAATAGCGTTTAATAGCTTTTTTTTGAGAAGAATTTTTTTATCCCAGCGATCTTCAAATCCTGAAGGCAATCCAGGAACTAATTTATTTTCTTTATTCATTTTTTTGGTACCCGCGCTTGGAATCGAACCAAATCCTAAAGTTCCACAAACTTTCGTACTAACCGTTATACTACGCAGGCATTCTTTGTTTTTATATTATTTTTGTGTGGATTTAAAATTATATTATAAATAAATAGCCTATAGGCTATGGAAACAAACTCTATGAGTACTTCTTGAAGTCTCTCTACATCTTATTTTTATAATCATGAGTAATCTTTAAGACAAAAATTAAGATTATACAAGATTTAATGTTTTGGTGGTCCCGGGTGGACTCGAACCACCGACACACGGATTTTCAATCCGATGCTCTACCAACTGAGCTACAGGACCATGACAATTTATCCTCTAAAAATTATCCTACCTTTTGTAAGGTCGTAAGGTGTCATTTCTATAGTCACGTTATCGCCTTGCAATACTCTAATTCTATTCTTTCTTAACTTACCCGCTGTATGAGCTGTTACGATAT
>CAJQSU010000039.1 GCA_905616435.1 uncultured Candidatus Pelagibacter sp.
ATTTATCTGTGCAGGTAGAACACTTTGCATATTTGAATTCTTTATCATTAAAATCAGACCAAACTTTTTCATCAAACAAATTTTTATAACTATCATTAATAACGTGAAATACTTCGTGATGGATTACTCTTTCAAAGTAGTTTTGATTAAAATTGATGTCCAAAATTAAAGTTTTCATTATATGATCGGGTATTCCAGCAGTGTTAATTTTTGATATAGATAAATCTTCACAAAGAACAATGTATTTTAGATTTATTTTTTTTAGGAATTTATGATTATATCTATCTAAGTTCTTTTTAACTATTTTGTACTTATCATCTAAGTCTTTTTTGTTTGAGTTATAACAATTGATATTATTATTCACCCCAATAGTAAAAGGCTGTTTTGCATATAAATATCTCAGTTTATTTTGAGTTTTAGTTTCATAGATGTCCAAGTTTGGAATTTTTATAAGGTTGTAAATTGTATTAGCCTGAACTTGAGTGGTTAATAAGAAAAGTAATAAAAATGATCTAATTATGTTCATAAATTTTGATATAGAAGATATTCCAATTCTAAAGAATGTGGTACATTTTATCTATAGATGAAAAAAAATAGAAATAAAGATCCAATACAACCAGTAAGCGGAACAAAAGTTCCAAGATTTGCTGGACCCTCTACATTTGCAAGACTGCCAGAATTAAGAGACGTTGAAAGTTGTGATGTTGCAATAGTCGGCATACCTTTTGATGCTGGAACAAGCTACAGACCAGGAGCTAGATTTGGACCAATGAGCATTAGACAAGCATCAAGACACTTAAGAACAAATTATCACCCAAGTTATGATGTTGAGCCATTTAAAGTACAGCAAGTAGCTGATGCTGGGGATATTACCTGCAATCCATTTAGCATAGATGAGTCGATAAAACAGATCGAAGCAGGCGCAACAGATTTATTAAACAAAGTTGGTGGTATAATTAGTTTGGGTGGAGACCATACAATTGCTGTACCTTTATTAAGAGCAATTAATAAAAAATGTAATGGGCCAGTTGCATTAGTGCATTTTGATGCGCATTTAGATACTTGGGATACTTATTTTGGAGCGCCATACACACACGGAACTCCCTTTAGAAGAGCGAGGGAGGAAGGTTTATTTTTAGATGATGCATCAATGCATGTTGGTATTAGAGGTCCACTTTATAGTAGAGATGATATTAAAAATGACGAAAGTTTTGGATTTAAGATAATTCATTGCGACGAATTTCAAACAGAGGGAACCGAAAAAATAGCAGAAAGAATTCGAAAAAGAGTAGGTGATAATCCTCTGTATCTATCAATAGATATTGATGTGTTAGATCCTGCTTTTGCTCCAGGGACGGGAACTCCAGAAATTGCTGGCATGACTACAAGAGAGATGGTGAATGTTTTAAGAGGACTATCAGGTTTAAATCTTGTTTCTGCAGATGTGGTAGAAGTTTCACCTGCTTACGATCATGCTGAAATCACATCTTTAGCTGCAGCAACAATTGTCTATGAATTAACTAATTTATTTGCAAAATCATAAGGAAAAGATAGTTTCTCAAAATGTTAGACAAGAAAAAATTCTATATCAATGGTGAATGGGTTTCACCAAAAAAACCAAATGATTTCAAGGTAACAGATCCTTCAACAGAAGAAGAGTGTGCTGTTATATCTTTAGGTGGAGCAGAAGATATAAATGATGCGGTAAGTGCAGCATCTAAAGCTTTTGAAACTTGGGCATTCTCAACAAAAGAAGAAAGATTAAAATATTTAGAAGCTTTATATATTGTTTATAAAAAAAGATGGGCTGATATGGCTAAAGCTATAACTCTTGAAATGGGAGCGCCAATTGACTTTTCAACACAATTGCAAGCAGGAACAGGAGCTAGTCATATAAAATCTTATATAAAAGTTTTAAAAGAATATACCTTTGAAGCAAAACTGGGAGAGCATGCTCTTAACAATAATATTTTACATGAGCCAAAAGGAGTTTGTGCGTTAATTACTCCATGGAATTGGCCAATGAATCAAACTTGCTTAAAAGTAATACCAGCCATCGCCGCAGGTTGTACAATGGTTCTTAAGCCATCTGAGATAGCTCCACTATCATCGATGATTTTAGCAGAGATGATTGATGAAATTAAATTACCAAAGGGTGTATTCAACTTAGTAAATGGAGATGGTGCAGTTACTGGAAATGCATTAACAAGCCATCCTGATGTAAACATGATTTCATTCACAGGATCAACTAGAGCAGGTGCTTTAATTTCCCAAAATGCAGCAAGCGATTTTAAGAGAGTTAGCCTTGAGCTTGGTGGAAAAGGTGCAAATATTATCTTTAAAGATGCTGATGCTGAAGCTGTTGAAAGAGGTGCTCTAAGATGTTTTAGAAATTCAGGACAATCCTGCAATGCACCAACAAGAATGTTAGTTGAAAAATCAATCTATGATGAAACTGTGGAAAGAGTTAAAAATTTTGCTAACTCAATGAAGGTAGATGTTGCCACAAAAGAGGGTGATCATATTGGTCCCGTTGTTTCAAAAGCTCAATTTGACAAAATCCAAACACTGATTCAAGTTGGTATTGATGAAGGTGCTAAATTAGTTGCTGGTGGAACGGGTAAACCAGAAGGGCTAGACAAAGGTTATTTTGTTAAACCTACTGCATTTGCCGACGTTAATAACCAGATGCAAATTGCAAGAACAGAAATATTTGGACCTGTATTATCAATTATACCCTTTAAAACAGAAGAAGAGGCAATAGCGATTGCTAACGATACCCCTTATGGACTTCTAAACTTTATTCAAACTCAAGATCAAGAAAAAGCTAATAGAGTTGCTAGAAAATTAAGATCAGGAATGGTTGATATTAACGGTGCAGGTTTAGCACCAGATGCACCTTTTGGGGGTTATAAACATTCTGGAATCGGTCGTGAAGCTGGAAAACTTGGCCTTGAAGAATATTTAGAAGTTAAAGTTGTAAGCGGTTGGAATGATTAATTAGTAATAGAATTATTTTTAATCCCATCTAATAAATTTAAACATTTTTTAAGTTCATCTAAAAAAATAAACTCATTAATTTTATGTGCCTGCTCAATAGATCCTGGGCCACATACGACGGTACTAATTCCTATTTCTTGAAATAAACCAGCTTCAGTTCCAAAAGAAACAACTTCTCTTGTGTTATCACCAGTTAGACTTGAAACCAACTCACAAGCGTTTGATTTTTTATCTCTATCAAACCCTATAACTTCACCAATAATTTTTTTTGTAATAGAAGAGCTTGGAAAAACTTTTTTCATACTAGGCAAAAGTATTTCATTTGCAAATTTATCCAATTCTGCGTTTAAGAACACACCATCTTCTTTAACGACAGGTCTTGTTTCCCAATTAACATGACACTTATCAGCAATTACATTGTGCGCTATACCACCAAAAATTCCACCTATTGAAAGTGTTGAGTACGGAGGATCAAAAATTGAGTCTTTAGGGGACCTTTTTTTTAGCTCTTCTCTTAATTCAATTAATTTATTTACATATCTAGAAGCATATTCAACAGCACTGACACCTTTGTGCGGAGCAGAACTGTGTCCAGCTAATCCTTCAAAGTAGGTTGTGTATTCATAACAACCTTTATGAGCATCTATGATTCTCATATTAGTTGGCTCTCCTATAATGCAAATTCCATCTTTAACCCCTCTTTTTTTCAATTCTTCAATTAAAATTGGAGCTCCTATGCATGCAGTTTCTTCATCAAAAGTGTAAGAAAAATGAATGTCTCTATCTAAATTTGCTTTTGCGTAAACCGGTGCAAATGCCAATGTACAAGCAATAAAACCTTTCATATCACAAGA
>CAJQSU010000040.1 GCA_905616435.1 uncultured Candidatus Pelagibacter sp.
GTTAGAACCTGAATTAAGAGTTTATAATCAACCAAATATAATTACTAGTGAGGCTGACATCAAAACTACATTTTTTACTGATAAATTTATTACAATGAATACAGTTCAAAATGAGGAGTATTTTAATGTCAGATATCAAGTTAAACCCTTTATGCTTTGGATCTGGATCTCGGTATTATTAATTTCTTTAGGAGGTTTTATAAGTTTATTTAAAAAAAAATATGAGAAATAAAATAGTTTATTTTTTGCTTGTTAGTTTTTTTATTTTTATTTTTGTAATCTTTTACAGAGGATTAAGTAATTCAAATTCATATACTCCAAATACAGAAATAAAAAGTATTCCGGAATTTACCTCTAGCACTTTAATTAAAAAAGAAACTCTTAATTCAAAAGATATCTTTAATAAAAATAAGTTTTATTTATTAAATATTTGGGCCTCATGGTGTGTACCATGCAGGGATGAGCATCCATTGTTAGTAAATTTAGGTAAAAGTGATAAAATAGAAATTATAGGTTTAAATTATAAAGATAATTTAAATAATGCTGAAAAATTTATTAATGAATTAGGTAACCCTTATTCAACAATACTGCTTGATAGAGATGGAACAAAAGCAATAGAATGGGGCGCATTTGGTGTACCAGAAACTTTTTTAATTTATGAAAATAAAATAATAAAAAAATATATTGGTCCACTTAATATCAAATCAGTTGAAGAAATTGAATTTTTTTTAAAATGAAGCTTTTTAAAATTTTTATAATGATCTTAATATTGCTATATGTTAATCCATTAAAAGCCGATGAAGATAAATTTCAAAATAAAATAACTAAAAATTTAAGATGTTTAATTTGCCAAGGTCAGTCAGTTTACGACTCTGACTCTGAATTCGCCATTAGTTTAAAACTTGTTGTAAAAAATAAGATAATAGAAGGCCTTTCAGAGGACCAAATTTATGAATTATTAACTGAAAAATATGGGGAGTGGATCTTGTATGATCCAAAATTTAACAGAAATACATATTTCTTGTGGTTTTCACCCCTATTGATATTCTTATTTGGTGGTGCAATAATATTTAAAAAATTAATAAAAATAGAAAAATAATCTGCTAAAAAGAAAAATGTTTTTAAAAAAAATAAGTTTATTATTAATTATCGTATTAACGGCAACAAAGTTGTTTGCCGCAGAAGAAGTTAACACTAACGAACATCAGCTAAATTTTTTTGCAGGAAATTTTGATTTTAGTGATGATAAGCAGAAAGCTATTTTAGTCGGATTTGAACATCAAAATGAAAGCTTAAATAGAGATACAATGCTTGGAAATGTTTCTCCTATTACGGGTGGTTTTGTAACAGAAAATTCTGCTGCTTACATTTATACAGGAATCAAATGGAATGTGGATATGGGTGGTAGTTTAACATTTACCCCAAGTTTTGCCCCAGGATTATACTATGAGGGAAACGGTAAAGATCTTGGTCATGTATTAGAATTTAAATCTGAAGTTCAATTATCCTATGCTACTTCAAATAAAACGAGTATTGGTGTTTCCTATAATCATATATCAAATGCGAGCTTAGGAGATAAAAATCCTGGGGCAAATAGTTATATGTTAAATTTTATCAAAAACTTTTAATATTCATTAATGAATTTAAAAGATTGTCACAATTATAGTGATTTTAGAAAACTAGCTAAAAAAAAATTACCTTCACCAATTTTTCACTATATTGACGGTGCTGCAGACGATGAAATAACATACGAAAGAAATACAAGTGCCTTTGACGATGTTGATTTAGTTCCTAATGTTTTAAGAGGTGTTGAGAATGTTGATTTATCAACTACAATTTTTGGAAAAAAATTAGATTTACCTTTTTATCTTGCGCCAACAGCACTTCAAAGACTTTTTCATTACGATGGTGAAAGAGCAGTTGGAAAAGCTGCACAAAAATTTAATACTATGTTTGGTGTTTCAGCTTTAGCGACAGTGAGTGTAGAGGAAATATCTTCTATGATTGACACTCCAAAAATGTTTCAGTTTTATTTTCATAAAGACAGAGGTTTAAATGATTCCTGTTTAGAGAGAGCTAAAGCAGCTAAATTTGATGTTATGGCTTTAACAGTTGATACAATAACAGGGGGAAATCGTGAGAGAGACTTAAGAACTGGGTTTACATCACCTCCAAAACTTACACCTTCAAGTCTTTTTAGTTTTGCCACAAAACCGATGTGGGGGATAAACTATTTAACAAAAGGTAAATTTGAATTACCTCATCTTCAAGATTATGTGAAAGAGGGTACTGACACTAATACCTCAATAGGAAATTACTTTTCTACTATGTTAGATCAATCTATGAACTGGAAAGATGCAGAAAAACTTTGCTCTCAATGGGGTGGTCATTTTGCACTTAAGGGAGTGATGAGTGTTGAAGATGCAAAGCGTGCAGTTGATATAGGATGTACAGGTATAATGGTTTCAAATCATGGTGGAAGACAACTTGATGGATCGAGAGCTCCTTTTGATCAACTAGCAGAAATCGTTGATGCCGTTGGAGATAAACTTGATGTTATTTGTGAAGGTGGAATTCATAGAGGAACCCATATGTTAAAAGCATTATCATTAGGTGCAAAAGCATGTTCGGGAGGAAGATTATATCTTTATGCTTTAGCTGCTGGGGGACAAGCAGGTGTTGAGAGAGCTATAGAAAAGTATAAAGCCGAATTAGTAAGAGACATGAAATTAATGGGATGCACTAAAATAAGTGATCTAAACAGGAATAATTTAAGATTTAGAAGATAGTGAATTTAAAAGACTGTCTCAACTTTGAAGATTTTAGAAAGTTAGCTAAAAAAAAATTACCTTCACCAATTTTTCATTACATCGACGGTGGAGCAGACGACGAAACTACTTTAAGAAGAAATACAGAATCTTTTAACGACTGTGATTTAGTTCCTAATATTTTAGCAAATGTTGGAAAGCCTGATTTATCAACAACTTTGTTTGGAAAAAAAATTGATATGCCAATTTTTCTTTCACCAGCTGCCATGCAAAGACTTTATCATCACCAAGGGGATTTAGCATCAGCAAGGGCTGCAGAAAGATTTAAAACTTTTTATAGCATGTCATCAATGGCAAATAATACTATAGAGGAGGTTTCTCAAATATCAAATGGACCAAAACTGTTTCAACTTTATGTTCATAAAGATCGATCAATTTCGGATGATTTAATAGATAGAGCAAAAAACTCTGGATTTGATGCAATGTGTTTAACAGTTGATACCTTAGTTGCTGGTAATAGAGAAAAAGATCATAGAACAGGTTTTACAACCCCACCTAAACTTACATTACAAAGTTTAATGAGTTTTGTGATGCGTCCTGAGTGGGTGTTTAATTATTTTACTCATAAAAAATTTGAACTATCAAATGTCGCAAAAAAAACTGATAAAGGAACAAATATTTCAAAATCAGTTATTGAATATATAAATGAACAATACGACCCTGCTATGGGTTGGAAAGATGCAGAATATTGTGTAAAAAAATGGAATGGCCCTTTTGCATTAAAAGGAGTGATGTCAGTTGAGGATGCAAAAAGAGCTATTGATATTGGATGTACTGCAATAATGATTTCAAATCATGGAGGTCGTCAGTTAGATGGATCACGTGCGCCATTTGATCAGGTTTCAGCCATTAGAGAAGCTGTTGGCGACAAACTAGAAATAGTTTTAGATGGAGGGGTTAGAAGAGGAACACATGTATTAAAAGCGATAGCGGCAGGTGCAACGGCTTGTAGTTTTGGGAAGATGTTTCTGTTTTCTTTAGCCGCAGGAGGTCAACAAGGTGTTGAACACTTATTACAAAATATGCACGATGAGATTAATAGAAATATGGTATTGATGGGGTGTAAAAATTTAAAAGAATTGAACAATTCAAAATTAATTTACAGAAAATAAGAAAGGTTAAATTAAATGAAACTTGCAAAAAATTTAGAAAATTTAGGAACAGAATCTGCATTCACAGTTTTAGCTGAAGCTAAAGCACTAGAAGCTAAAGGGAACCCAATGATCCATATGGGATTGGGCCAGCCAGATTTTAAAACACCAAAACATATAGTTGAGGCAGCAAAAAAAGCTTTAGATGATGGTCATCATGGGTATGTAATGTCTAATGGAATTCCCGAATGTAGACAGGCTGTAACTAGATGGATTAAAAAACATTACAGTGTTGATGTTGATTTTGAGAGAATTTTAATCATGCCAGGTGGAAAACCAACAATGAGTTATGCAATTCAATGTTTTGGTGAACCGGGTGCAGAAATAATTCACCCAACTCCCGCTTTTCCAATTTATGAATCAATGATTAATTATACAGGCTCAACTTCTGTACCTTATGATTTGACAGAAGATAAAGACTTAAAAATAAATCCAGAAAAAGTTTTATCACTGATTACTGATAAAACTAGATTATTAATATTAATTAACCCAAATAATCCAACTGGAAGTTTTGTAGAAAAATCTGTTATTGATGTATTAGCTGAGGGTTTAAAAAAATATCCACATGTAACTATTTTGAGTGATGAGATTTACAGTAGACAAATCTTTGACAATAAAGAGATGCCTTCATTTTTTAATTATCCAGAATTAAGAGAAAGATTAATTGTATTAGAGGGATGGAGTAAAGCATATTCAATGACTGGTTGGAGACTAGGATGGAGTTTTTGGCCTAAAGAACTGGTACCACATGTAAATAAACTTTTAATAAATAGTGTTTCTTGTGTAAATGCAGCTGCACAATTTGCAGGTATTGCAGCGTTAGATGGCCCAGATGATTCAATTAATGAAATGATGAAAGAATTTACCGTAAGAAGGAAGTTAATTCACGAAGGTCTAAATAATTTACCTGGTATAGAATGCAGTTTACCTGGTGGAGCTTTTTATGCATTTCCTAAAATCATTGGAACTGGAATGAATGGTGCTGAGTTTTGTAAAAAAGCAATGCATGAAGCAGGAGTTGCAATAGTGCCAGGTACAGCTTTTGGAAAGACTTCTGGTGATTATGTAAGGTTCAGTTTTGCATGTTCACAAGATAATATTTCGAATGCACTAGAAAACCTTAAGAAAATGCTCTCTAAATAAGCTATATTTTTTTAAATTTTTTTACTAATATTCACTTATGAACGAATTGGTCCACAGTGAACTGAAAAAAATTTTTAACTTAAGATTTTCAACTTCAGAATCTACAAGAGCTAATTACGCAAGAGGTGAAGACACTTATGAACCAGTTTTATCTAAAGCTGTTGTTTTTCCAGAAACAAATGAAGAAGTTTCAAAAATTCTTAAACTATGTAACGATCATAAAATCCCCGTAGTACCATTTGGTACTGGTACATCTTTAGAAGGAAATGTTGTTGGAAATTCAAATGGTATTACAATTTCGTTAGAAAAAATGAATAAAATTCTAAATGTTAATGCTGCTGATTTTGATTGTAGAGTTCAAGCAAATGTTACGAGAAAGCAGTTAAATGAATATCTAAGAGAAGATGGAGTGTTCTTTCCAATTGACCCTGGAGCAGATGCTGCAATTGGTGGAATGGCATCAACTTCAGCATCTGGAACTATGGCCGTTAAATATGGAACAATGAGAACTGTGATATCGGGGTTAACAGTTGTGCTTGCCAATGGGGAAATAATCAAAACAGGCGCTAGAACAAAAAAATCTTCTGCAGGTTATAACTTAACAAATTTATTTATCGGTTCAGAGGGAACCCTTGGCGTCATTACAGAAGTTCAAGTTAGATTATCACCTATACCTGAAAACATAATGAGTGCTGTCTGTTATTTTCCAGATTTAGACTCAGCAGTTCAAACAGCCCAAGAGGTAATCCAATATGGAATACCTATCGCTAGAATAGAAATGTTAAACAAAGATCAGATGGAAATAAGTATAAAGTATTCAAAATTAGAAAATATAAAAGCATCCCCAACATTATTTTTTGAATTTCATGGAAGCGAAAGCTCAAATAAGGAAGCAATAAAACTAGTTGAAGAACTATCTAAAAATAATGAAGGTGGAGATTTTAAATGGGCAGAGTCATTAGAAGAAAGAAATAAGTTGTGGCAAGCAAGACATGATGTTTATTGGTCTGTAAAAGCTCTTGGCAATAATATGAAAGTGTATTCAACTGATGTATGTGTACCTATTTCTAATTTAGTTGAATGTATTTCATGGGCAGAAAAAGAAGTAAAAAAACACGGTCTTATTGCACCAATGGTTGGCCATGTTGGGGATGGAAATTTTCACTCAATAATTTTGTTTGATCCAAATGATAAAGAAAAACAAAAAAAAATTAGACAATATAGTGATGATCTTATTAGCAAGGCTCTAGAGCTAGAGGGTACGATAACTGGTGAGCATGGTATTGGATTACAAAAAAAACACTATCTACTAAAAGAACACCCTGATAATATTCCAGTAATGAGGTCAATAAAAAGAAGTTTGGATGAAAACAATATTATGAATCCAGGTAAAATCTTTGATTTAAATTAATCTAAAAAAAGTAAAATGAAAAAAATTTTAATTACACGAAAATTAATCAAAGACAGCGAAGATAAAGCAACAAAAGTATTTGAGGCAAAACTCAATTCAAATGACGAATTATATTCTCAAGCAAAAGTAATAGAAATGAGTCAAGGTTGCGATGCAGTTTTAACCTCTCTTACGGATAAAATGGATGAAGAGATGATAAATAAATTACCAAATACTATAAAAGTAATTTCAAACTTTGCAGTTGGTTTTGGTAATATTGATTTAGAGGCGGCAAAAAAAAGAGGAATTGCAGTCACAAATACACCTGAAGTTTTATCAGATGCGACTGCTGAAATTGGAATACTCTTAATACTAGGTGCATGCAGAAGGGTATCGGAAGGAATTCAAAGTGCAAAAGAAAGTAATTGGAAATGGTCTGCTGATTACTTAATAGGAAAACAATTAACAGGAACAAGACTTGGAATTTTAGGAATGGGTAGAATAGGACAAAAAATTGCAACAATAGCAAAATCTTTAGGAATGATTATTCACTATCATAACAGATCAAAACTTAATAAAGAAAAAGAACAAGGTGCAATCTACCATGGCAGCTTAAAAAGTCTTTTTGAAGTTTCGGATGTATTGTCAATTTGTTGTCCCGCAACTAAAGAGACAGAAAATTTAATTAATAAAGAAACATTAGAATATTTTCCAACAGGCGCAGTTATTACGAATGTAGCGCGTGGAGATATTGTTGACGATGAGGCATTAATAGATGCATTAAATAGGAGAAAAATTTATGCAGCAGGGCTTGACGTTTATAAGGGTGAGCCAAATTTAAACCCGGGCTACCTAAAAATAAAAAGTGTTTTCATTTTACCACATCTTGGAAGTGCAACAAAACACACAAGAATTGCAATGGCAAATTTAGCAATTGATAATATTGATGAATTTTTAAAAACAGGTAATTGTAAAAATAAAGTAAATTAATAATAAATAATCAAGATTATTCTACTTAGGATTGTATTAAAAACTATCTAAGTCATTTTGACTATAGACTCTCTTAGCTAAGTATATTTAACTGGAGTTGTTAATTAACGTAACAGGAGAAATAATGATAAAAGAAAATAAATCATTGAAGATTAAAACATCTTCAAGACGTAAGTTCTTTAAAACTGCTGCTAAAGCTGGTGCAGTTGCAGCTGCAACAGTTGCAATGCCAAACATTGCTAGAGCAGACGGACACACAACATTAAAGATGCAAGCAGCTTGGCCTTCAGGCGCAAATATCTTTTATGAAATGGCTGGTGACTATTGTAAAATGGTTAACGACATGTCTGGTGGAACACTTAAAATTGATCTTCAGCCGGTTGGAGCAATTGTAAAAACTTCAGAAATTGGACAAGCAGTAAGTTCAGGTGTAGTTGATATGGGTCACTGGGTGACAGCATATTGGTATGGTAAAAATGCTGCAGCTTCACTTTTTGGAACTGGACCTTCGTACGGAATGTCATCTCAAGAAGTAATGGGATGGATGGAGTATGGTGGAGGAAGAAAATTATATGAAGAAGCAGTAGCTAGTGTTGGATTTGAGTACACTGGTTTCTTTCATATGCCTATGCCAGCACAACCTTTTGGTTGGTTCAAAAAGAATGTAACTAAAGTATCTGATGTTAAAGGTATGAAGTATAGAACAGTTGGTCTAGCGACTAACGTTTTAACTGCTATGGGAATGGTTGTAAGACAATTACCAGGTGGTGAAATTCAACCAGCAATGAAAACTGGTTTGATTGATGCTGCAGAGTTTAACAACCCTACGTCAGACTCACAGTTTGGAATGCAAGATGTTTCTAAACACTATCACCTAGGAAGTTTCCATCAATCTCAGGAGATGTTTGAAATTCCTATG
>CAJQSU010000041.1 GCA_905616435.1 uncultured Candidatus Pelagibacter sp.
ATAAAACAGATAAGGTTACTCAAGATCAGGACAAAAGTTTCGAAAGTACAGGATTAACCTTAAGTGAGGAGGATGCTCTTAAAGCCCAAATATTTGGTTGCTGGAGTATACCTCTCGGTTTACCTTATAATCAAAATTTATTAGTAAGAATAAAACTTGAATTAAAACCAGATGGATCAGTCATAAAGTCAGAAATTTTGGATCACGCTAGAATGAATAAACCTGGACAAGGATTTTATAAGGTTTTAGCTGAAAGTGCCTTAAGGGCTATTAAACTTTGTCAGCCTTTAAGAGTACCAAGCACTGGATATGAGAAGTGGAAAGAGTTACAATTAAATTTTGATGCAAGAGAAATGTTGGAAGGTTAAATAATGAATAATACAAAATTTTTTTTTATATCGTTTTTAATGATTTTATTAATACCAATAAAATCACTCGCCTTAATAGAAGTTGATATCACAAGGGGTAATTTAAACCCATTACCTTTAGCTGTTTCACCTTTATCAATTGACGAAAAATCTAGAAAAGGCTTTGAGGCATTACTTAAAAAAAAAAATATAGGATTAGAAATTTCTTCAATTGTTGAAAACAATTTGAGAACATCGGGACTATTTAATCCGCTAAATAAAGATGCTTTTCTACAAGCCCCTGATATAGCAAATTTAAAACCTAGGTTTGAAGACTGGAATTTAATAAAAGCTCAAGCATTAATAACAGGTAAGGTAAGTTACATTGATGATAAATTAAGAGTTGAATTTAGGTTATGGGATGTTTTGGCAGGAAAAGAAATGATGGCACTTGCATTTACAACAGTTCCCAATAATTGGAGAAGAGTTGGTCATATAATTACAGATAAAGTATACGAAAGGTTAACTGGAGAAAAAGGTTATTTCGATACAAGAATTATTTATGTTGCAGAAGAAGGTCCTAAAACAAAAAGAATAAAAAAATTAGCCATTATGGATCAAGATGGAGCAAATAATAAGTTTTTAACTTTAGGTAATGAATTAGTTTTAACACCAAGATTTAATCCCACTAGTCAGATGGTGACATACCTTTCTTATTTCAGAAATTTACCTAGAGTATATTTGCTTGATATAGAAACAGGCATGCAAGAAGTGGTTGGTGATTTTCCAGGAATGACATTTGCACCAAGATTTTCTCCAGATGGAAAAAAAATTATTATGAGTTTTGCTAAAAATGGAAACTCAGATATTTATACGATGGATTTAGAAAATAGAATTGTAGAAAAAATTACAAATCATCCCTCAATAGATACTTCACCCTCCTACTCCCCAGATGGAAAATACATATGTTTCAACTCTGATAGAAGTGGTTATCAACAAATTTATGTAATGAATAGTGATGGCAGTAATGTTAAAAGAATTTCTTTCGGCAATGGAATATATGGAACGCCAGTTTGGTCACCTAGAGGAGATCTAATAGCTTTTACCAAACTTCATAAAGGTAAATTTTATATAGGTGTTATGAGGACTGATGGAAGTGGTCAAAGACTATTAACTGAAAATTTTTATCAAGAAGCTCCTTCGTGGTCACCAAATGGAAGAGTATTAATTTTCTATAGAGAAACAAAAACAAATGCAAAAGGTGAGGGTTTTTCAGCTAAACTATGGTCAATTGACCTTACTGGCTACAACGAAAGAATGGTAAAAACTCCCACAGATGGCTCGGACCCATCATGGTCATCATTATTAAGCAATTAATATTAAATCACTTGATTTTCGACTTGAAACCTCTAATTAGTTGTGAAAACATAAGATTTTTTAATATTGAACAAGGAGCAATTATGAAATTAAACAAAATTCTAAAAAATACACTTTTAGTTGTTTTAGCATGTTTTGCATTAAGCGCATGTGCAACTAAAAAAGTTTCAACAGGTCAATTACAAAGTGATGTTTACACAGGAAAAGATACCGTAGAGTACTTAGCTTCTGGTGTTCCAGACAGAGTCTTCTTCGCTACAAACGAAACTGTATTAACTACAGCTTCTAGAGAAACTCTAAGAAAACAAGCAGCTTGGTTAAGAAAAAATTCTAAGATAACAATTGTGCTTGAAGGTCATGCTGATGAAAGAGGTACTAGAGAATACAACTTAGCATTAGGTGAGAGAAGAGCAAATTCAGCTAAAGATTATTTAATGACTTATGGTATTTCTTCAGACAGAATTTCTGTTTTAAGTTACGGTAAAGAAAGACCAGTAGATTCTGGATCTAACCCATTAGCTTGGTCAAAAAACAGAAGATCGGTATCAGTTAAAGCGAATTAAGTAATATTTTTAATTTTAAAAAGGGACCCCTTAATTTTAATAATTAAGGGGTCTTTTTTTTGCCATTATTATAAACATAACTTATTCTAAATGAGTTTTAAAAAGCTATTAATCATCAAGTTATTTATTTTATTTAATATTGTAATTAATCAGAGTGCTTTTGCAGATAATCATAATATTTATGAGACACTTGAATTAATACAAAAAGATATCAAGACTCTTGAAAAAGCAG
>CAJQSU010000042.1 GCA_905616435.1 uncultured Candidatus Pelagibacter sp.
ATGCAAATTCGAGTTCGATTATAGGATCTATTGGAGTTATTTATTCTTCATTTGGATTTACAGATCTAATAAAAAAAATTGGTGTTGAGAGAAGAGTTCACACTGCTGGTAAAAATAAAAGTACATTAGATCCTTTTCTAGAAGAAAAAAAAGAGGATATTGAAAGATTAAAAACAATACAATTAGATTTACATAAAGACTTTATAGATGTAGTGGAAAAAAGCAGAGGATCCAAACTCAACAAGTCTGAAGTAGAACTTTTTTCAGGGGAATTTTGGTCAGGTAGTAAAGCAAAAAGCTTGGGATTGATAGATGGAATAGGTAATGCGCATGAAATTTTAAAAGAAAAATTTGGAGACGATGTTGTAATTAAAAAATTTGAAAAATCTAAAGGTTGGTTGAGTCAAAAAATTTCATCTTCTAATAATCAAGTAGATCAATTAGTTAATATCTTAGATGAAAGGTCGATCTGGCAAAGATATGGTCTCTAAAGCAAAAAAAAAAATAAACAAACTACAATCATTTCAAGAAATAATTATTAATCTTCAAAAGTTTTGGAGCAAAAAGGGATGTGTTATTTTGCAACCATATGATATGGAAGTTGGCGCTGGTACATTTCATCCAGCTACCACACTTAGATCACTTGGTACAAAGCCATGGAAAACTGCTTATGTTCAGCCGTCAAGAAGACCAACTGACGGTAGGTATGGAGATAATCCTAACAGATTACAACATTACTACCAGTTTCAAGTCTTGATAAAACCTTCACCAAATAATATAAAAAAATTATACCTTAACAGTTTATCGGTTATTGGAATTGATCACAATAAACATGATATTAGATTTGTTGAAGATGATTGGGAAAGTCCGACGCTTGGTGCGGCTGGTTTAGGATGGGAAGTTTGGTGTGATGGCATGGAAATAACACAATTTACATACTTTCAGCAAATGGCAGGTTATGAATGCAAACCTGTCTCAGTCGAAATTACTTATGGCTTAGAAAGAATATGTATGTTTACACAACAACAAAAAAATGTGTACGAGCTATTATGGAATGATGAAGGCGTGAAGTATAAAGATGTATTTCATCAAGCAGAGAAAGAATTTTCAGCATATAATTTTGAACATGCAAATGTGGATAACTTATTAAAAATGTTTGATATGCATGAAATGGAAGCAAAATCTCTTGTTGAAAAAAAAATATCATTACCTGCGTATGATCAATGTTTAAAAGCAAGTCATGTATTTAATATTTTAGATGCTAGGGGGGCAATAAGTGTAGCCCAAAGAGCAGGATATATAGGTAGAATTCGTGATATCACAAAAGCTGCTGCAGGAATTTGGCTGGATAGCCAAAGCTAGATGTCAGAATTTTTTTTAGAATTATTTAGTGAAGAAATACCCTCATCTCTTCAAAAGAATTTACGTAGAAATCTGTTAGATAATTTTAATAAATTGTTTGATGAAAAATTTATTTCCTTTAAAAAAAGCTCATCATACTCAACGCCTAATAGAGCAATAGTTTTATTTGAAGGTCTTCAAAAACAAGCAGTCTTGAAATCTGAAGAAACTAAAGGACCTAATATAAATGCTCCTGAAATAGCATTAGAGGGGTTTATGAGATCAAACAATATTTCTAAAAAAGATCTTTTTAAAAAAAAGATAGATAAAGGGGAGTTCTATTTTTTTAAAACCAAATCAAAAAAGCTCAATACGCATGATTTATTGGAAGAATTTTTACCTTTAATATTACAAAAAATTCAATGGAAAAAGTCAATGCGATGGGGTGAGTTTGATTTAAAATGGGGTAGGCCACTAAAATCAATACTAGCTATATTTAATAAAAAAAAATTAACTTTTGATTTTCATCACATAGCCTCATCAAACTCAACTTTTATTGATAAAGAATTTGAAGAAAAGAAAAAAATATTTCATGACTATAAGTCATATGAAAACTTTTTTCAAAAAGAAGGAATTATAATTAACCAAGATAAAAGAAAAAAAATAATTGAAAAAGA
>CAJQSU010000043.1 GCA_905616435.1 uncultured Candidatus Pelagibacter sp.
GCCAAATCAAATAAAAAAGAAATTTCAAAAGATGAAGCAGAAAAAATTTTAAAAGAATCTCAAAATCAAACTGATAGTAAAGTTTTGGAGACCAAAAAAGAATCTAAAACATCCGCAAAATCTAAAACGATAGTAAAAAAAACTACAAAAACATCTTCAAAACCCAAGCCTTCAGCAAAAAAAGTTAGTAAAAAGTAATCTGAAGCTGTATAAATAATCCGAATCAAAGCTTATGGATAAAATTTCAGAACATATGAGTAACTTAGTTCCTATGGTTGTTGAACAATCCAGCAAAGGTGAAAGAGCATATGATATATATTCAAGACTATTAAAGGAAAGAATTATTTTTCTAACTGGACAAATCAACGATAATGTTGCGTCTCTTGTAACTGCTCAATTATTATTTTTAGAAGCTGAAGACCCTAAGAAAGAAATTTATTTATATATTAATAGTCCTGGTGGCTTAGTAACAGCTGGCCTTGGTATTTATGATACTATGCAATATGTCAAACCTGAAATTTCTACGCTTTGCATTGGTCAAGCTGCTTCAATGGGATCTTTCTTACTTGCGGCTGGTGCTAAAGGTAAAAGATTTTCTCTACCAAATTCTAGAATTATGGTCCATCAGCCCTCTGCTGGTTTTCAAGGTCAAGCAACAGATATAGAAATTCATGCTAAAGAAGTACTTTCATTAAAGAAAAGATTAAATGAAATATATTCCAAACACACTGGTAAAACTGCAGAAGAAGTCAAAAGTGCTCTTGAGAGAGACAACTTTATGACCGCAGATGTGGCTAAATCATTTGGTTTAATCGACGAAGTGGTAGAAGAAAGACCTTAAGGTACCATATATTGATGCTTGTTAATTTGAAACTTGATATCAATGAGTCTCATATAATAAAGTAAATAAATTGATTCGTTTTTAAAAAATATGAACACTAATAATAAAAATATTCTGTATTGCTCATTTTGTGGAAAAAGTCAGCATGAAGTAAGAAAATTAATCGCTGGTCCTACAGTATTTATTTGCGATGAGTGTGTTGAACTATGTATGGATATTATCAAGGAAGAAAATAAAGATACTTTTGTAAAACATCAAGATGGACTTCCTTCACCAAAAGAAATTTGTACAGTTTTAGATGACTATGTGATTGGACAAACTCACGCTAAAAAAGTTTTATCAGTTGCAGTTCATAATCACTACAAAAGATTAAACTATGAGAACAAGACAAGTAAAAACGTTGAACTGGCAAAATCTAATATACTTTTAGTTGGACCAACTGGTTGTGGAAAAACATTATTGGCTCAAACACTTGCAAGAACTTTAGATGTTCCTTTTACAATGGCAGACGCAACCACTTTAACTGAAGCTGGTTATGTTGGGGAAGATGTTGAGAATATAATATTAAAATTACTTCAAGCTGCTGATTATAATGTTGAAAAAGCCCAGAGAGGAATAGTTTATATAGATGAAGTTGATAAAATTAGTAGAAAATCTGAAAATCCCTCGATTACAAGAGATGTATCTGGCGAAGGTGTTCAACAAGCTTTATTAAAAATTATGGAGGGTACAGTTGCGAGCGTTCCTCCTCAGGGTGGCAGAAAACATCCACAGCAAGAATTTCTACAAGTAGATACAACAAATATTTTATTTATATGTGGTGGTGCTTTTGCAGGTTTAGATAAGATAATTTCACAAAGAGACAAAGGTACATCAATTGGATTTGGTGCTGATGTGAAAAATACACATGATAAAAAAGCAGGTGAATGGATGAAAAGTCTAGAACCCGAAGATTTGTTAAAATATGGTTTGATCCCAGAATTTATTGGTAGATTGCCAATGATAGCAACATTAGAGGATTTAGACGAAAAATCGCTAATCAAAATTTTAGAAGAACCAAAAAATTCTTTAACCAAACAATATCAAGAACTTTTTAAATTAGACGGGGCAAAATTAACTTTTAAAGATAATGCTTTAAAAGAAATTGCTCAAAAAGCCATAAGCAAAAAAACTGGAGCTAGAGGCCTAAGATCAATTTTAGAAAATGTATTATTAAAAACAATGTACGATTTACCTAGTCAAGATAATATAGATGAAGTCATAGTTGATGCGTCAGCCGTCAAAGGTCAAACACAGCCGATTTTAGTTCATACAAAAAATGAGAGTAAGTCAAAAAATAACAAAACATCAGCGGCTTAATATCCTTAATAACTCATAAAAAGCTATTGCAATATTAGATATAATATCCATATTCACCCTATGGATGTTAAAATTTCCCTACCACTTTTACCATTAAGAGACATTGTTGTCTTTCCAAGCATGGTTATTCCTTTATTTGTTGGAAGAGATAAATCAATTTCCGCATTAAATGAAGTAATGAAAAAGGATAAAAAGATTATCCTAGTAACTCAAAAAAATTCTGAAATAGACGATCCTAAGAAGACAGATATTTTTATGCATGGTTGTGAAGGAAGTATTTTACAACTATTAAAGCTACCTGATGGAACGGTTAAAGTTTTAGTCGAAGGCATCAAAAGAGTAAAAATTTTAGATTTCAAAGATAATGAAAAATTTATAACATGTGAGTACACCCCTCTTAAAGACTTGGTTAATAAAGATGAAGATCTTTATCCCCTAGCAGCTACTGCAATTAGAAGACTTGAAAAATTAACCTCTATAAACAAAAAAATTTCTAATGAAACTATAAATACAATCAAACAATTAAAAGAATCTTCTCAGATTGCTGATAACGTAGCATCTCACATAACAGCAACGATTTCTGAGAAACAACAAATATTTGAAACGATTGACGTAAAGAAAAGATTAAATACCATTATTAAGATAATGGAAAACGAAACTAGCATTATTGGTGTTGAAAAAAGAATTAGAGGTAGAGTTAAGACCCAGATGGAAAAAACTCAAAGAGAGTATTATTTAAATGAACAACTAAAAGCTATCCAGAAAGAATTAGGTGAAATTGAAGATGGCAAGGATGAAAACACAGGTTTAAATAAATCAATCTTAAAATCTAAAATGCCTAAAGATGTTGAGAAAAAATGTTTACAAGAATTAAAAAAATTAAAAAATATGAGTCCAATGTCAGCTGAGGCAACGGTTGTAAGAAATTACCTTGATTGGATGATAGAATTACCTTGGTATAAAAAAAGTGAAGCTGTTATCGATTTAGTTAAAGCCCTAGATGTTTTAGATAAAGATCATTTTGGTCTTGAAAAAGTTAAAGAAAGAATAATAGAATTTTTAGCTGTCCAAAAAAGAATGGGTAAAATCAAAGGTCCAATTCTTTGTTTAGTTGGCCCCCCAGGCGTTGGAAAAACTTCTTTAGGTAAATCAATTGCAAAAGCTACTAATAGGGAGTTTGTAAGAATGTCAGTTGGTGGTATGAGAGATGAAGCTGAAATTCGTGGCCATAGAAGAACTTACATTGGTTCATTACCAGGTAAAATTATTCAAATGATGAAAAAAGCTGGCACTAAAAATCCATTAATTCTATTAGATGAAATAGATAAAATCGGAAACGACTATCGTGGCGATCCTTCCTCAGCTCTTTTAGAAGCTTTAGATCCAGAACAAAACACTACTTTTAATGATCATTATCTTGAAGTCGATTATGATTTATCTGATGTGATGTTTGTGACTACAGCTAATACCCTTAATATTTTACCACCATTATTAGATAGAATGGAAGTTATAAGATTAGCTGGATATACTGAAGACGATAAAATTAGCATAGCTAATAAATATTTATTACCAAAACAAATTAAAGATAATGGTGTTAAAGAAAATGAAATGAAACTTGATAAAGATATTATTCAAGAAGTAATTAGAAGTTACACTAAAGAGTCTGGTGTTAGAAATTTAGAAAGAGAAATATCCAAACTTGCAAGAAAAGTTGTTAAAAAAGTTGTAGCCGGAGAGCAAAAAGAAGTTGAGATTAATAATAAAAATCTCTCAGATTTTTTAGGTGTTGCCAAGTACAAATTTGGTGAACTTGATGCAGATGATAGAGTTGGTGTTGTTACCGGTTTAGCTTGGACAGAATATGGTGGAGAAATTTTAAAGATCGAAGCTGTAACCATGCCTGGTAAAGGTAGAATGCAGATTACTGGTAAATTAGGCGATGTGATGCAAGAATCTGTGAAAGCAGCAAAATCTTTTGTAAGATCAAAATGTTTAGAATATGGAATTATTCCACCACTGTTTGAAAGAAAAGACTTTCATATCCATGTTCCTGAAGGCGCCACACCTAAGGATGGACCATCAGCAGGTATCGGTATGGTGACATCAATTGTTTCTTCATTAACAAATATTCCTGTAAGAAGAGATGTTGCTATGACAGGAGAGGTAACAATTACAGGCCAAGTTCTACCAATTGGTGGTTTGAAAGAAAAATTATTAGCTGCTCATAGAGCTGGAATTAAAGAAGTTATAATTCCAAAAGAAAATGAAAAAGATCTAGTTGATATGCCTAAGAAGATTATTAATGACATAAAAATTACACCCATCGAATATGCCGATCAAGCTTTGAAAGTAGCTTTAACTAAAGAGCTTAAAAGAACAGAATGGGTTGAAGTAGATTTAAGCAAAAAAGATGATAAATCTCAAGCAAGCTTGCAGTAAAAGACAATTTACTAATAATTGAATATTTGTAATACAAAAAAGCTTATTTAATTACACCCCATAAAAAAGTTTAGTATCTATTAAATTTTAAGAGTGTTTTGATTATTACTTGTAACTTTAGAAGAATATTTATGTTTATACTTTATTTAACATTGCCAGATAATCATTATTACTCTTTTTCTCAATAAAGTTTTTTAAAAAATTTTTTTTTGGTTTTAATTTAATTTGAAAATTTTCATAATTATTTTTTATATCCCTAATTTTTACAATAGTTTTATTTTCGTCTTCTAAATTAAATAATATACCGTTAGTATTCTTTATTATTTCTTTATTACCACCTGGTGTATCTGAGGCCATAACAACAAGGTTGTGATTTAGTGCTTCAACAATAGAATTATTACTTCCTTCAAAATGAGAGGTGTTAATTAATAAATGCGATTTTTTATAATATTTACTAGCATTTTGGACAAAACCTTTAAAATAAACTTTTACTTTTAAGTTTCTATTCTTTTTTACCAGAGACTTAAAATGTTTCTTTAATTTCCCATCGCCAAGAATGAAAATATTTGATTTAAAGTCAATTTTATAAACAATTTTTAAAAATTCATTTATACCTTTTTCATGATCAAGTCTACCTACCCACAAAATATTAAAATTTTTTGATGTTGATTTTTTATTAAACTTTAGA
>CAJQSU010000044.1 GCA_905616435.1 uncultured Candidatus Pelagibacter sp.
CTAGACTCCCGTCCAGTTGGTTAAAGATATTTCACTTCAATTTCACTTCAACATATTGTTATTATGTTAGATATTAACTAATTATGAAAAGATTAATATTTGCGTTAGTTCTTAATATCTTTACAAATTTTAATTACGTTTCAGCTGAAACTATAACGATGCCGTCAAGTTTGACAGCTGATACCACAGCTTTCGTTTTATTATCTTCTTCAGGAACAACGCCAAGTATCAGTGGATATACAGCAACAGATTTATTAGCAACTATTGTTGCATCAGCTGGAACTTTAATCGTTACAACTACCACAGGTTTGGAACAAGCTTCTGGGTATTGCGATTATACTGCTGATAATTCCAGTGAACCTACTAATTGCAAATTAGAAAATAGTGATCATCCTGAAATAGGATTTATAGGAACTCAGGCTGAAATAAATGCTGCTCTAGCTACTTTATCTTTTAAAGGTGATGGATCTACTGGATCACCAACCGTTACACTTTCAATAACACCTGCTGGTAATAATTATAATTCAGCAAATGGTCATTATTATAAAATAGTTAACGATGATGAGATTTCTTTTGCAGATTCAATAGCAGCAGCTCAAGGATCTACATTTAATGGATTATCTGGTTATCTTGTTAGTATAACTTCACAAGCAGAAAATGATTTTTTAAATGCAAAAGTGAATCAAAATGCTTGGATTGGTGGTTCTGATAAGGCCTCACTAACTTCAAACTCTCATTCAGTAACTGAAGGAACTTGGGAATGGATATCAGGTCCTGACAACGGAAAAACTTTTTTTTGTCAAGTAGCAATTAGTGGTAAAGCTAATGCTGCAGATAGTGATTGTACAGTAGCTACTGGTTACTCTTATAATAATTGGAGAAATGCTGAACCCAATGATCACAGCAGTAATACAACTGGAGAAGAAGATTGCGCGCACATGAGAAGTGATGGAGAGTGGAATGATTTTCCATGCGATACGACAGATGTAGATTACTACATTATTGAATACGGAGGAACTGCAGGTGAAACAGCAACAACATCTGGATTAACAATATTAACAATACAATCTTTAGAAGCAAGTGGAAGTACGCACCAAGCATTTAATGACAAACAATTATCTGGAATAGTGGAAGCTCAAACTGAGAGCATGAAAAGACATATGTTTAATTCGACTAATTCTATTATGGATCGAATGGAACAGTTCAGAAGAACCGGGGATAACAAAGGTTTACAGTTAAATGATTTTAGATTGTCACTCATTGATCAAGGAGTAGATAATCATACTCATGCCAAACTAGCAAAACATTATCTACAAAAATACTCCAAAGAAGTTTCTGATAAAAAAGGATTTAATCTTACAGAGAAAAATATAGAAAAATTTATTACTGAACTACCACTTTCAAAATATATGAAACAAGAATTTGGTTTAAAGCCCAAAAAATGGGTTATGTGGAGTGCAGGCTCAATATCTCAAGGAGGTCTTAACTTTAGTGTTGGTCAATTAGGTAGAAAAAATAAATCTAATGGATTTACAGTTGGCGCAGATTTAGACTTGAGTGATAATTCCTTATTAGGGTTTGCTTTAAGGGATGAAACTGAAGATGTAGAGGTTAGTACAAATGGAACTAAGTATAAATCTGATAATTCAACATTATCATTTTATAACACTTGGAAAGCTAATGATGAAAACTATGTAGATACTTTCATAGGATTTGGGAAAACAAAACAAGCAACTACAAGAATTGTTGATGTTACAAATAAGACTAAAGTTACGGGTGAATTGAAAAGTAAACAAGTTTTTGGTGCAATTAAGTATAATGTCAAAAAAAATTATAAAATAATTAATCTTAACAATTATTCCATAGTAAATTTTGGTTATAGCATGTTTGACTCTTATTCAGAAAAAGGTGACAGTAATTTAAAATTAAAATTTGATGATCGTGATCTAAAATCTTATTCTCTTTCTATAGGATCTTTAATAGAGTCTAAAATAGATTTGAAAAATTCAAAATTTATTCCATATTTAAGAATTGATATAACGGAAGATCTGACTGAAGCTTCTAATTTAAAAGCAAATTATATCTCAAGCCCCTCTAATCAATATAGCAAAAGTATTAGTAAACATTTCTCAACTATTATTCGGGCAGAGACTGGATTTGATTGGAATTTTAGAAATGATTGGAATATATCATCCACTTTAGAAAGAATTGATAAAAATGGTTTAGGACATCAAAATAGTTTAAAATTTAATGCAAATAAATCTTTTTAGATAAAAACAAATTTTCACTTCAATTTCACTTCAGTGAGTTCTACTTACGTGCTTTGTATGCACTTCGTTCTTGTCTGCTCTTCTTTCTATGATTGGAAATTAGTCAACGGAGTCGCTGATTGTGTGGTGCCCCTGCACGGAGTCGAACCGCGGACCTATTGATTACAAATCAATTGCTAAAGTTTAAATAAACATTTGTTTGCAACAATTATCTTAAAATATTTTTGACTTGGCAACAATCTGGCAACAGTGGTAATGTTTTAAATGGCATTTGTAATTATTCTATTAATCATAATAGTGATTATTATGTTATTTGGCAGTGATGGCTTTTGGGGTTTATTAGGAGGATTAATTAAATTGGCAGGAGCATTGCTTTTGTTAGGAATATTTTTGATAATAATATTAATGATTACAAATTAAATGACAATTATAGAAACAATTATAGTAATTGAACTAGTTTATTGGACGTATAAAATTTTAATAGATTAATGAAAAAACTTTTAGGGATCATAGTTCTGGGTTTGTTGTTAAGTGGGAATGCTTATTCAGACATGGCCACATGTTTTGCTGGTGAGTGTGAATTTTTTATTGGTATTTGGTACGAATATGCAGACACTAATTGTATGCAATCTTTAATGATGGAGGACGTAGATCAAGATCCTTTAGGCTTTACAATAGTTGATACAGATGAATACTGTATGGTTTTTAATGAAAGATAAAAGATGAAAAAACTTTTAGGGATCGTGGTTCTGGGTTTGTTATGGTGCAATGTATCCATCGGATCTGAACAGCAGTGGAACAATTATGTTAGTGCATATTATGATGGCCATAGCAAATGCAGAGAAGAATGGAGTGCTATTGGTAATTTTAACAGCAATCCTAAAATACTTTTAGATATAGAGTTGTGTGCACTTAATTCAGATGTTAGCGCACTAAGAGAGCTTGGTGATCTATCAAAACCTATGGTGATGATAAATCTTATTGATCAAAAACATGCTGAAGTTTTCAAAGCAGCCAAAGAAGCCTCTATTGATATAATTTCGCAAGGAAATGTTGAAACAAATTTAAAGAGATTTTTAAAGAAAAGAAAAACTATTTTAGATAGAAATCACAAAATTCAAAAGATGATATATTTAAATCAATGAAAAAACTTTTAAACGATTACTTGATCTAGGCACAATCCTGGTCCAATCCTGGCACAATTAACT
>CAJQSU010000045.1 GCA_905616435.1 uncultured Candidatus Pelagibacter sp.
CATTTAACTGCTAATGGACCAGTAGAGCTTAATAACATTGCAGGCACATCAGCCAAAACATCAGTTCTGTTTAAAGATAAAGATGCATAAGGTGAAAAATGTCCAGCATTTCCGTAAGATGCAGTTGGACTACCAGGCTCATCTCTATCAAATACAGTAACATCAAATCCTTTTTTTTGAAGAAACAAAGCATTTGATATGCCTTGAATGCCCGCTCCTACAATTCCTATCTTAGATTTGTTGTTCATAAAAAAAGTATACTGCTTTTTCCATAAAATATTTAAGCGACAAATTATACTTATGCTATTGATTGCTGGCTGTGAATTTTTGAACTCATAACTATACCAAAACCAATCATTGTAGCTAACATTGATGAACCGCCGTAAGACATTATAGGTAAAGGTGATCCTACAATAGGTAGTAATCCTAAAACCATACTCATGTTAATAGCGATATTGACAAACATGGATGCACCGAAACTATAACAAAATAATTTCGCGAAATAGCTTCTAGAAACAGATCCAATTGTAATTATTCTATAAATAATTACAGCGTAAATTAAAAGAAGAATTACTGACCCTAAAAAACCAAATTCTTCAGAAAAAAGTGTAAAAATAAAGTCGGTATGTTTTTCTGGAAGAAACTCTAAATAACTTTGTGTTCCTTTTAAAAATCCTTTTCCAAAAAGTCCACCTGAACCAACAGCAATTTTAGATTGAATAATTTGATAACCTGCTCCTAATGGATCTCTATCTGGGTTTAAAAAAGTTAACACTCTTAATTTTTGATAAGGTTTTAAAAAGGATATTATGAAAGGAAGAGACAATATAGACATTAAAAATGAATAAAAGAAATACTTATGATTTAATCCTGCAAACCATAAAACTAAGATCCCACTAATTGAAATCAATAATGAAGTTCCTAAATCAGGCTGAATAATTACCAAGCTCATTGGTAAAAAAATTATAATTAAAGATATTATTACTGTGTAAAATGAATTCACATTTTCTAGTCGCTTCCTATGAAAATATTTTGCTAAACAAAGAATTATAAATATTTTCATTAATTCAGATGGCTGGATGTTAATAAAATATAAATCTATCCATCTTTGAGATCCAGAAGCTGTGACGCCAAAATTAATAGTCCAAATTAACATCGCTATAATTATAAGATAAGTTAAATAACCAATGGAAAACCAAAACTTTATGTTCAAAAATGAAACTAATAACATTAAAAATGTAAATATTATAAACTTAAAAAAATGACTTTGGGTATGAAAGAGTACTTCACCTCCATCTGTAGAATACATGGTGGCAAGACTAATAAAGCCTAATAATAAAACACAAAATAGTAAAACAAAATCAAAATTTTTAATTTTTTGAAAAGTATGATTATTATTTTTTATTCTATTATGTAAATACATCTAAATATCTAAATATCTTTTACTGTTAAAATTGTTTCTAATTTCATGTCGATCAATAATCTTTTTAAATAATTTTTTTGCCATGGGTGCTGCTGTAGTACTACCATTTCCCCCATGCTCTACTAATATACTTAAGGCATACCTTGGATTCTTATAAGGACCAAAAGCTATATATAAAGCGTGATCTCTATCTTCGTAAGGTATTTCAAAAGTTTTTAGATCTAATTCACGGTCTTGTTTTGTAATTCTTTTAACCTGAGCAGTTCCAGTTTTTCCTGCAAATTGATATTTAGGATCATTAATTCTAGAACGATAAGAAGTTCCCATTACTTCATTTGTTGAACCAAACATAGCATCTTGCACAATCTTAATATTTTTTGAATTTTGAAAAAGAGGTTCAAATTTATCTTTTTTTATATCCTCATCATCTTTACTTAAAACAATTTTTGGATAGATTTTATATCCACCGTTTGCTATTTGTGCTGTCATTAAACATAATTGAATTGGTGTTGTTTGAATATAGCCTTGACCAATTCCTGTAATCATAGTTTCACCCAACAGCCATCCTTTTCCTAAGGTATCTTTCTTCCATTGTGTATTTGGAATTAAACCTTTTTTTTCAATATTAAATAAATCTCCAAAAACTTCTTTTCCTAGGCCAAATTTTTTTGCAGTTTCGCTCAGTTTATCCACTCCTAGTCTACGAGCTATTTCATAAAAATAACTATCACAAGATTGTTTCATGGCATTTCTTAAACTAACAAATCCATGTCCTTTTTTTTTCCAACAATGATAAGTTTGACCATACATTTCCGTTTTACCCGTGCATTTGACTGTAAAATTGGTGTTAATAATCCCATTTTCTAAAGCTGATAAAGCTACTATTGGCTTAATCGTTGACCCTGGGGAGTAATTTCCTGATAAAGTTTTATTTACCAGTGGTTTCATTGGATTGTTTCTAATTAATTGCCATTCATCTTGACTAATACCAAATACAAAAGAATTGGGATCAAACGAAGGTGATGAATGCATGGCAATTACTTGACCCGTAAATATATCCATCACGCAAATTGAACCAGCTTTTTCTGCTAATAACTGATTTGCAAATTTTTGAACTTCTGTATCAATGGTTAGTTTAATGGTTTCACCTTTATTGCCATTTTTAAATGCTAATTGACTAATTCTTCTTCCATAAGCATTAACCTCGTATCTTTCAATTGAATTGTCTCCTATCAAAGTATCTTCAAAAGATTTCTCTAAACCAATTTTTCCAACCTTTAATCCTTGAACAAATTTATCTTTTACAATTTTATTTGATGAAATATCTTTTTCATTAGCTTGACTTACATAACCTAAAATATGTGTGTAATTTTCTTTGTAAGGATAATTTCTTGAAATGGAGATAATAGGTTTAACGCCATTTAGGTCATACAACTGATTGTTTATTCTTGAAAATTTTTCCCAACTTAAATTATCTTCAACAATAAGTGTTTCCCAGGGCTTAATTTCTTTTTGTTTCTTGATTATTTTTTGAAATTGTTTTTCTGACAATTCTAAAATATTTTTAATTCTATTAATCGTATATCTAAAATTTTCAACTTGTTCTGGAATTATGTGAAGTTGATATGCCTCGTAATTGCCGGCAATTGTATTTCCAAAATAATCTTGAAAATCACCTCTTACGGGTGGAAGTTTCCATTCTCGAATTCTATTTTTATCTGAAAGAGTTAGATATTTCTTATTTTCTTTAACTTGCAAAAAAAATAGTCGGCTAACAATGCCACCCAAAATTATTATTTTGGCTGCTGCTAAAATAAACATCCTTCGATTAATAGAGTTTAATTTTACTACGTTTTCACTCTGATTAATCATGAACGGCCTTGATGTAGTGACTTAGAAAAAAAGATATTGGAATATATAATAAAAAAGTAAACAGGTTGTTAATTATATAAAACATAATATCTAAATCATAAGAAAAAAATAAAAATAATATTGAATAGTTAATTGAATTAATTAAACTAATTACAAATAAAAAATAAAACCAATCTTTAATTAGATGAGGTCTAATAGTTATATTCCTAAGATAGGACGCAAATATACTGATCAAGATATAAGAAAGTGAACTTATGCCCAAAGGTAAACCAACAACAGTGTCGTTAATTAAACCTGCAATGAAAACTAATGAATAATCAAATTTATTATATTCTTTTAACGCAAAGTAAAAAATTAATAAGAATGGAAAATTAAAAGAAAAATAATCTATATTCAAATAATTAAGATCAAATTCATTTAAAACAGATGTGTATAAAATTATAATTGGTATCCATGTATAGATTTTAAAAAGGTAATTTCTTTTTTCAAATTTAATCATTTAATTTCTTACCTTTTCTTAAGATACATTCTTTGTATTCTGGTGTACCAACCTTATAGCCTTTTTTAAATGCTGCTCTTGTACATTTGGAGCTGTAAATTAAATTCAATCTTAAAAAATTAAGCTCCTCTTTATCTATAATATCTTGTGTAACTTTATTTTCTTGGTCATTTAATTCATTTTGTAAATTAGAAATTTTATCATTAAGTTCATTGGTTTGAGATTTTAAAAGCTGGTTTTCTTCAAGAAATTTACTGTTAGTTTCATCCAATATTCTATTCTCTTCATTCAGTATACTTAATTTGATTTTCTCTGTTCCTGATACTGATGCTGATGTTATGTTGTTCTCATCTTTTTTTAGATTTGATTGATTTTTGTTTTTTTTTTTTTGGTCAATCTCTACAAACACATATTTGAGTTGCTCAAAATCACTGTAAAAATTAATTAAAAAAACATTTTTAGAACTGGTCACGTTTCCTACAGGTATGCCACTTTTAAAAATTGAGCCAGCTCCTGAGGTGTAGGCTATACTTTGATCCTTTATACCCTCGATTAAGTTATCTTTAATATACTTAATTACTCCTGAATTTTTTCCATCACCAACAACAATTGCCTGAACGTTACCTGGCGTAATTGATATTGGAACACTAGAATTTAAGTCTGATAATAATAGTACTCGTGATGATTTATAGTTTACCTCTACAACTCTGCCCACTAAGTAATTTTTATCATAAATATTTGTACCTATCAATAATCCCTCTGCACTACCTTTGTTAATAATTATGGATCTTAAAAAAGGACTCATGTGATCAACAATTACTTTTGCTAATATTTTATTTGATGAAAGCGTATAATCTTCAATTAAATTTTTTAATTCATTATTTTCACTAATTATAATTTCACTGGATATTCCTTTTGATTTTAAATTTTCTAATTCTTTTTTGTTAATATTGTAATTGTTATAAAAATTAGAATATTCTTTAATTCCATAATAAGATTTTACAATTAAATTTTCCGGTACGGAGACAATAAAAGAGGATCTATAGACAATTTCATTTATAAAAATTTTTAATTTTTTTATAGGTGTAAAGTTAATCCCTGATAATATTATTATAAAAATAGATAAAAAAACTAATGTTAATAAGGAAAATTTTTGTTTAGTACTTTTTTTTAAAAAAGCAGATCGGATTGCTATAATAAAATCATCTCTACTTGATGCCATTATTCTTAATACTCAGTCAGCATAGTAGAGAATGTCTCTTCTTGATCTAAGGCTTTTCCAGTACCAATTGCAACACACGATAATGGGTCTTCTGCTATATGCACTGGTAAACCAGTTTCTTTAGAAAATCTTTTATCAATATTTTTTAATAAAGCCCCACCTCCTGTTAATGTTAAACCCATATCAACTAAATCAGCTGATAATTCTGGTGGTGTTGCTTCTAAAGCATCTTTAATTCCATCAACCATTTCTTTTAAAATATCATTTAAAGCTTCTGCTGTATCTTCTTCAGTAATGTTAACCTCTTTAGGAGTTCCGGATCTTAAGTCTCTACCTTTTACCGGATAAGTATTATCATTAGTTGGAATTGCTGTACCAATTTCTTTCTTAATTTTTTCTGCAGTACTATCGCCTATCATCAAATTATATTCTTTTCTCATATAATTTACTAAAGCTGTATCCATTGCATCTCCTGCAACTCTTAAAGATTTAGAATAAACTAAACCACCTAAAGACATCACAGCTATTTCACTAGTACCACCCCCAATATCAACCACCATTGATCCTGTGGCTTCGGAGATTGGAAGTCCAGCGCCAATTGCTGCTGCAATAGGTTCTTCTATTAATTGAACCCTTCTTGCACCTGCTGCAAGAGCACTATCTTGAATTGCTTTTCTTTCAACAGGTGTTGATCCTGTTGGTACACAAATTAATATTCTAGGATTTGCAAAGGTACTACCTTTGTGAACTTTTTTTATAAAATGTTTGATCATTTCTTCAGTCACAATAAAATCTGCTATCACACCATCCCTTAAGGGTCTAATTGCACTAATATTACCTGGAGTTCGTCCCAACATCGTTTTAGCCTCGTCTCCAACTGCTAAAACCTGTTTTTTTCCACCTTGGTCTACAATTGCAACAACTGAAGGCTCATTTAAAACAACACCCTGGCCTTTTACAACAACTAATGTGTTTGCAGTTCCTAAATCAATAGCCATATCCTGGCTCCAAATTTTTTTAATTTTATCAAATATTCCCATTTATATTCCTCTTACTTTTTTGTTTTCTTGCTCAATTGGAGCAGTTTTTTCTCGTTTAATAATCATTTTATTTAATGCACTTAAGTAGGCATTTGCCGAAGCAACTAGTGTATCAGTATCCGCTGCTTGACCTACAGTTGTTTTGCCATTTTCCTCAATACGAACACTCACAGTTGCTTGTGCATCCGTACCCTCTGTTACCGCATGAACTTGATATAATAAAAGTTTAACTTCATGAGGATATAAAACTTTTATGCATTTAAATATTGCATCTACAGGTCCATCACCTGTTTCTGAGGTTTTTTTAACTTCACCGTACACATCTAAAGTCATTTCTGCTTTTTGAGGTTCTCCAGTACCTGCAAAAACTTTCAATGATTTTAAGTTAATAATATTTTTTTCTTGTACCATGCTGTCATCAACTAATGCAGCAATATCGTCATCATAAATATGTTTTTTCTTATCAGCTAAAATTTTGAATTTACCAAATGCTGTTTGTATGACATCATCAGTTACATCTACATAGCCAAGGTCGTTTAATTTTTCTTTAAAAGCATGTCTTCCAGAATGTTTACCCATTACCAAAGAAGTTTTTTTAACCCCAACACTTTCTGGTGTCATAATTTCATATGTTTCTCTATTTTTAAGCATTCCGTCTTGATGTATGCCCGCTTCATGTGCAAATGCATTTTTTCCAACAATGGCTTTATTAAATTGAACCGGGAATGTTGCGTTAGATACAATTTTAGAAGCTTTACTTAATAATTCTGTTTTAATTCCAGTCGTATATGGCATTAAATCGTTTCTAGTTCTTACTGCCATAACAATTTCTTCTAAAGCAGCATTACCCGCTCTTTCACCTATACCATTAATTGTACATTCAACTTGTCTTGCTCCAGCCTGAACTCCTGCTAAAGAATTTGCAACAGCTAATCCTAAGTCATTATGACAATGGACTGATAAAATAGCTTTATCAATATTTGGTACTTTGTTTTTCAATGTAGAGATAATTTTCGTAAACTCAGAAGGTATTGTATAACCAACTGTATCTGGAATATTTATTGTTTTAGCTCCACAACTGATTGCAAGTTCAACTGACTTACACATATAATCCATTTCTGTTCTCGTTCCATCCTCACATGACCACTCCACATCATCAGTAAGATTTCTAGCATATGTTACACTTTCTTTTATTGCATCCAATACTTCTTCGGGACTTTTATTAAGCTTATGCTTCATATGAAGTGGACTAGTTGAAATAAAAGTATGAATTCTAAATCTTGGTGCAGCTTTTAATGCTTCATAACAGGCATCAATGTCTTTCTTGCTTGCTCGTGATAATCCGCATGGTATTGAATTTTTTACAATTTTACTTATTGCAGTTACAGCTTCAAAGTCACCTGGTGAAGCAATAGGAAAACCAGCTTCAATTATATCAATACCTAATTCATCAAAAATTCTCGCTATTTGAATTTTTTCTTCAAGACTCATAGATGCACCTGGTGACTGCTCACCATCACGCATCGTTGTATCAAATATAATAATTCTATTTTTATCGCTCATAACCAATAATTTTAAAAAAATCTATAATACAATCTATAATAGAGAATGCAAAATAATTGTTAAATTATGGTTACGATTGTTGATCCTTTTAGGTCTTTGATGAAAATTAACTTTTATCGCTATCGATAAGTTTATTTTTACCAATCCAAGGCATCATTTCTCTTAATTTGGCTCCAACTTTTTCAATTGAGTGATCTGCTAAATCTTTTCTTGTTTTTAAAAAATTTTTTTGACCGCCTTCACACTCTTTCATCCAGTCTTTAGTAAATTTACCAGACTGAATATCTGCCAATACTTCTTTCATTCTTTTTTTCGTTTCATCTTTTTTAATTATTCTTGGTCCAGAAACATATTCACCATATTCTGCAGTATTTGAGATAGAATAATTCATATTAGCAATCCCACCTTCATAAATTAAATCAACAATTAATTTAACTTCATGTAAACATTCAAAATAAGCCATCTCAGGCTCATAACCTGCTTCAACTAAAGTTTCATATCCATTTTTAATAAGCTCAACTACTCCTCCACAAAGAACTGTTTGTTCACCGAATAAATCTGTCTCACATTCATCTTTAAAAGTAGTTTCTATAATTCCAGATCTTCCTCCACCAATAGCTGAAGCATAAGATAGAGCCAAATCTCTTGCTTTACCTGTTCCGTCTTGATGAACAGCCATTAAACAAGGTACTCCTCCACCTTTTTCAAACTCACTTCTTACAAGATGTCCTGGTCCTTTTGGTGCAACCATAAAAACATCCAAGTCTTTTCTAGCTTTAATTAAATCATAGTGAATGTTTAAACCATGAGCAAAAGCCAAACTTGTTCCTTCTTTAACTCTTTGCTCAATGTGATTTTTATAAATTGTTGCCTGCAGTTCATCTGGAGTTAAAATCATACAAACATCAGCCCATTCTGCTGCATCTGATAAATTCATAACTTTTAAACCTTTTGACTCAGCTTTTGCTTTACTCTCAGAGCCATCTCTCAAAGCTACTACAACTTCTTTAACTCCACTATCTTTTAAGTTTAATGCATGAGCATGACCTTGACTACCATATCCAAAGATAGCCACTTTTTTTTCTTTAATTAAATTTACATCTGCATCTTTTTCATAAAACATTTTCATTTTTTTTCTCCTTTAATAATTAATTAAATACTTCTGCACCTGTAGTCATTGCAACTGCTCCAGTTCTTGAGACACTGACAAGACCAAGTGGTTTTAAATTTTTACTCATTATATCTATTTCTCTTTTTAAAGCTGTAATTTGAATTACAATAGATTTATTTGTTTTATCTAATATAACTGGATTAAATTTTTTACAAGTATTTAAGGCTTTTTTAATTTTTATTTGACTACCAACAACTTTTAATAATGCCATTTCTTTAAAAATTACATTTTTATCTTCTCTTTTAAAATTAGCTACTTTATGAACTGGTACTAATTTTTTTAATTGTAATGCAATTTGTTCTATCACTTCAGGCGTTCCGTTAGTTACAATTGTAACCCTTGAAAGATTATTCTTTTGATCAACCTCTGCTACAGCTAGCGATTCAATATTATAACCTCTACCTGAAAACAAGCCCACAACTCTGGCTAGTACACCGGCTTCATTGTCAACCCAAACAACAAATATGTGTGTGTCTAACTTTCCAGTTTTGGTTGGTACACTATAAGCTGATTTGGATTTTACCATTTATACTAACGCTTTTCCTTTTCCTGTAATTTTGTTTTCTTCCTGGTCTTTTGGTCCTAATAACATTTGATTGTGAGGTTTTCCTGATGGTATCATAGGATAACAGTTCTCATCTTGGTCTACATGACAATCAAAAATTACAGGCCGATCTATATCTATCATTTCTTGGATTTTTTCATCTAATTCATCAGGGTTTTTTGCTCTAATACCAACACATCCATAGGCTTCAGCTAATTTTACAAAATCAGGCAAAGCTTCTGAATAACTCTCAGAATAATTTTTTTCATGAAGCAATTCCTGCCACTGTCTTACCATGCCCATATATTGGTTATTTAAAATAAATATTTTTATGGGTAAATTATATTGAACTGCAGTAGAAATTTCTTGCATAGTCATTAAAATTGAAGCTTCTCCCGCAATATCTATAACTAGTTTTTTTGGATGTGCCACCTGTACACCTACAGCAGCAGGTAATCCGTAACCCATTGTTCCAAGTCCACCTGATGTCATCCATCTATTTGGTTTGTTAAATTTATAGTGTTGAGCTGCCCACATTTGGTGTTGCCCAACTTCTGTCGTTATGAAGGTGTCTTGATCTTTTGTTAGCTCATATAATCTTTGTACTGCGTGTTGAGGTTTAATAATTGTACTACTATTTATAAAATTTAAAGAATCTTTTTTTCTCCACTTTTGAATTTGTTGCCACCATTTAGAAATTTTTTGTTTATTAGATTTTTCTAAATTTAAATTTTTATTTTTTAAAGTCTTTGTTATTGATCGAATTACATCACTTACATCACCAACAATTGAGAGGTCAACTTTCACGATTTTATTAATTGATGATGGGTCAATATCAATATGTACTTTTTTAGATTTTGGAGAAAATTCATCTATCTTTCCTGTAATACGATCATCAAATCTAGCTCCAATGTTAATTAATAAATCACAATCATGCATTGCATTGTTTGCTTCGTAAGTTCCATGCATTCCTAGCATTCCTAAAAACTGACTATCATCTCCTGGATAAGCACCTAGTCCTTGTAGAGTTGATGTAATAGGGAATCCTGTAACAGAAACCAGTTCTCTTAAAAGTTCACTTGCTTCTGGTCCTGAATTTATAACGCCTCCCCCAGTATAAAAAACTGGTTTTGAGGCTTTGCTCATTAAATTAATTAATTCATCAATTTCTTTTTGATTAAATCTATTTACCACCTTTCCATTTAACTTCTTATCTTTTTTAGGTTTGAGATATTTTGTTTTTGCAAATTGAACATCTTTTGGGATATCAACAAGTACTGGTCCCGGTCTACCGGTTGTTGCAACTTCAAAAGCTTCATGCATTACTCTTGGTAGGTCATTGATGTCTTTTACTAACCAATTATGTTTTGTGCACGGTCTAGTGATTCCTGTTGTGTCGCATTCTTGAAAGGCATCTGTTCCTATCAAATGAGTTGGTACTTGTCCTGAAATACAAACTAATGGAACTGAATCCATATAAGCATCTGTTAAGGCGGTTACGACATTGGTCGCACCTGGTCCAGATGTTACAAGAACTACCCCTGGTTTTCCAGAGGATCTAGCGTATCCTTCGGCTGCATGTCCAGCCCCTTGCTCATGTCTAACCAAAATATGTTTAATCGATGGATGGTTTTTTAACTCATCATAAATTGGCAGCACTGCTCCACCTGGATAACCAAAAATAAATTCAACATCTTGATCCTCAAGACACTTAAAAACAATTTCTGCTCCAGAATATAATTTAGACATTTGGCTAACCTAGCTGAAGTTGTGCTGATTGGTCAAGTTTAACTGAAAATAATTTAAATTTTTTTTAGAAAAATATTCAATTTTTTAGGCTTAATTTTTTTCCAAGTTGTCATGTGTCCTCTTGCCCATGTTGCTTGTCTTTTGGCATATTGCCTAGTCTTTATTGATATTTTATCAATAACCTCCTCTTTAACTATCTTTTTTTTAATAAAATCTTTGATTTCAGTAATACCTATCGCTTTAGAA
>CAJQSU010000046.1 GCA_905616435.1 uncultured Candidatus Pelagibacter sp.
TATTATGGGTTAGAAAAAATACTAACTTATGGGGCTTTTAGTTACCCTATTGCATTTTTAATTACCGATCTAGCAAATAGATCTTATGGTAAAATAGTTGCAAGAAAAATTGTTTATATTGGATTTGCAGCAGGTATCAGTTTTACTCTTTTATTTTCAACTAATTTTGCGGATTTAATTTCAGTGAGAATTGCAATTGGATCAGGAACTGCCTTTTTATTTGCTCAATTATTAGATGTGCAAATTTTTGATCAATTAAGAAAAAAGAAATGGTTTGTAGCCCCTTTAATTTCTTCATTTATTGGGTCTACAGTTGATACTTTTTTATTCTTTTCAATATCTTTTTATGGAACAGGAATACCATGGTTTTCATTATCTTTAGGTGACTTGGCAGTTAAGATAATTGTAGCTATAACAATGTTAATACCTTTCAGATTATTACTGGGAACTCTTAAGGCTGTTAAAGTTTAATATAGAAATTTATAAGATAAAATTTTATAAGCCAATTTAGCCACAAGAAAGTTATAAGAATTAAAGCCTTTAATAGGTGAAAGTTCATTAATATCTGCACCAACAATTTTAGAATTCTTTGCTGCAATTTTTATAATATTTAGTGTTTCATCCCATAGTAGGCCACCAGGCTCAGGGGTTCCTGTTGCTGGCATAATACTTGAGTCTAAACCATCAACATCAAAAGTTAGATAAACTGTTTTATTTTTTATCATTTTTTTGAACTTATTTAGATCCCATTTATTTTTATCTTTTGCCCAAAAGATATCAATTCTTGAAGAATTTTTTTTTAGGAAAGGAATCTCACTTGCAGAGATATTTCTTATACCAAAAGAAATTACGGAAACATTTGGATAATCCAAGCATCTTTTAATTGCAGAAGCATGTGAAAATTTTTCTCCGTTATAGCTTTCACGTAAGTCTGCATGTGCATCAAAATGCAAAAGACAAATATCTTTATATTTTTTAACAAAAGGCACAATACATCCTGGTGTAATTGAATGCTCACCACCAAAAGTCATTGGAAAAAGTTTTTTATCTAAGATTTCTTGATTTATTTTAGACATTTTATTTAGAGCTTTTTTAATATTTTTATCAATTTTAAATGGCCTTAAAGTCTTGATTCCTATTTTTTTATAAGGTTCACAATTTAATTCTTCATCGTATAGCTCAACTTGATGAGACGCTCTGATTATCTCCTTGGGTCCATTTTTAGTTCCACCACCATAACTAACAGTTTTTTCAAGACCAAACGGAACTATAACGACCTTTTCATTGAAACTGACCTTATTATCAATGCCTAAAAATCCATTTTTATTAGAAAGATATTTCAATTTTATTTAAAAATTTTTGTAAAGTTTTTTCTATCTCTGTTTTTCCATTTACCCTTATGATAAGCGTCGCTAGCTATTAATGGCAACACACTTGTTGCCTCTGCAAACACCATCTGTTCTTTAGTTATATCAACTTTACCCCAAGAGCTTGCTTCTTTTAAAGTTGAGCTACTGCAAGCACCGTCTCTGCTATCAGCTACAGTTATTTGTACAGCATATTTATGCATACCCACTTCTTTACCTAAAAGCTCGGCACATATAACGGTATCCTGAATAAAATTTTTTGGAACTCCACCACCAATCATAAATAGCCCTGAATCTTTAGATTGAATCTTAATTTCAGTAAGTTCTCTGAATTCTCTAATAGAGTCTATTGTTATATGTTTGTTTGGATTTTTCTCTTGATGTATTACTAGACCAAAACCAGCACTCGAGTCTGTGAATGCAGGACAAAAAATAGGTACATTGTTATTGTAGGCAGTTTCAATTAAAGAGTCTTTCTTTTTAGAATTTTTTTTTAAATATTTACCCATTTCATAAATAAATTCCCTAGAAGTATAACTTCTTGGTTCTAATGTGCCTGCTATTTCACAAATAATTTTATCACACATTTGAAGTTCTTCTTCATCGATATAGGTGTCATATATTCTATCTATATAATTATTTCTTAACTCCTTATCATCTTGAAATTGTGATCCTTGATAATGTTTAAATCCTAAGGCCTCGAAGAAATCCATATCAACAATGGAAGCACCTGTTGCAACAATTGCATCTACCATATTGTATTTAACTAGATCTTTATAAATATCCATACATCCACCAGCTGATGTAGACCCCGCTAGCGTTAAAAATATTGTGCAATCTTTGTTTTCTAACATTTCATTATAAATGTTTGCAGCATTAGCAGTTTCTCTTGAAACAAAAGACATTTTTTCCATTGAGGAAATTATTTTTCTAGAGTCAAAGGAAGTAATATCAATATGCTCTACTGGGTTTTTTAAAAAGTCTTTTTTACTATTATGACCTACGTTTTTATTTTCTGACATCAAGCGACTAAAGTAGCTTTAGAGATGTTTTTATTGTACAGGCTCATAATTGGAGCATCATCAACTTCATATATTTCATCTGAATAAAACCCGTTAAATTGAGTTCTAAAAGTTAGTCCGTAAGCACCTAGCTGCCCTAGTTCAATATAGTCATTTTCTTTAATGTTATTTGGAAGAATAAAGGGACCCTTCATATAATCCATACTATCACAAGTTGGTCCGAAAAAATTAAATGCAGTCGTTTTTTTGGATATGATTTTATTTGAAGTTTCTTTAATCATCTTTGATGGAAAAACAATATTTGGCGTTCCTGCATCAAATAAAGTCCCATAAGTTCCATCATTTATATATAGTTTTTGTTTTTTTCTTAAATTAACCTTAACTATAGTTGAACCACTTTCAGCAACTAAAGCTCTTCCAGGCTCACAAATTATTTTAGGCATTTTTTCTAGTTTTAAATTTTTTAGACTTTTTTTGATTTCATTAAAGTACTCAACTAAATTATGAGGTATTAAGTCAGGATAGATTGCTGGAAAGCCTCCTCCAACATTTATATAATCTGGAATAATTTTTGTTTTTTTAATTATTTTTCCAATTTCTGATATTCCTTTAGCATAAGAGATGGGGTGCATGCACTGAGACCCAACATGAAAACTTAACCCAACCTTAAAAGCATATTGTTTTGCTAATCTCAGCAAACCTAAAGCTTCAGAATTTAAAGCACCAAATTTCTTTGATAAATCTATTTCAGCATGTTCATTGGACACAGCAACTCTTACAAATAATTCTAGATCTTTGGCATTATTTGTATTTTTGATAATTTTTATTAGCTCTTCTTTTGTATCTAGAGAAAAAGTTTTAATTCCATATTCAAAATAAGCTTTATTAATACTCTCAGCACTTTTAATGGTATGCATGTATGAGCATTTTGCAGTACTAGTAAACTCTCTTATTTGTTTGATTTCTTCAATTGAGGCCACATCAAATTGATTAATACCGCTGTCTAAAATCGTTTTTATTATTAGGGGGTGAGGATTAGTTTTGACTGCATATAAAATATCTCCAGGAAAATTTTTTTGAAAAAAATTTGAAGCAGTAGTAACAGAATTTTTTCTGATACAGTATACTGGCTTTTCAGGTTTCAATTGATTAACTAACTCTTCAACTGATTTAAATTTTTGCATTGTAAGTGTCTCCAAAAAAAAATTTAACAAAAAAAAAGTTTTAAAAATTCTTAAAAACTTTTTATAAAATGTGCAATTAAGCCAATAATATATGGATGTAAAGTAAAAAATTATCTATTGAAATTTATGAATAAACCTCCATATAATACTTATGAAAAACGAAGCTACTCTTCAAAACCTAAGTGATTTTGACAATAAATCTCTACTTATAGTGGATGACGATAACCCTTTTAGAGAAAGATTATCAAGAGCGATGGAAAAAAAAGGTTTTGAAGTTTTACAAGCTGAAAGTGTAAAAAAGGGAATTGATGCTGTTAGGGCAAAAAAACCAGGATTTGCAGTAGTAGATTTAAGATTAGCTGATGGAAATGGTTTAGAGGTTGTTAAAGAAATTCAAACTTCGAATTCCTCAAGTAGAATTATTATGTTAACCGGCTATGGAAACATACCGACTGCAGTTGCAGCAATTAAAGAAGGAGCAATTGATTATCTAGCTAAACCTGCTGATGCTGATGATGTTGAAAAAGCATTGTTAGCAGATCCAACAAAAAAAGCTGCTCCACCAGAAAACCCAATGTCTGCTGATAGAGTAAAGTGGGAACATATTCATAGAGTTTTTGAACTATGTAATAGAAATGTATCAGAGACCGCAAGAAGACTTAAAATGCATAGAAGAACACTACAAAGAATACTATCTAAAAGATCCCCTAGATAAAATCTCTAAATCTAATAATTTTTTTTGCCAATAGTGTCAAAAGGGTTATCTTAAAAAACTCAGCTAATAAAAACGGAGTAACACCTAAACTAAATACTGGCTTATCCCAACCAATTAAGGTTCCAAGCCATAAAATTCCAAGAATATATATTGTTGAAACTGATATTGATAGTTTTAGAAAAATAATTAAAAAATTATCTTTTATATTTATAAAAGCAGATAAAAAAGAAGCTACTAAAAAACCAAATAAGTAACCCATTGTTGGTCCAGTAAAATAAACTAACCCAATACCTTTTTCTGGTGAATTTGAAAAAACAGGGAGACCAGCAATTCCCTCCAATAAATATAAACCTACTGTTGCCAAACCTATCTTATATCCAAAACTTAAACCTAAAAACAAAACAACAAATGTTTGCATTGTCATTGGCACTGGATAAAAAGGAATTTTTAGTTTAGCAGATACCGCAAGTGCAATCGAACCTAAAATTATCACTATAAATGATTTAACTAATTTTGATTGAAAGTTTGTTCTAATGAGTTCCATTAATAGTATGATACAATTTTTTTAATAATAATCTAGTTTTAATTTATGCAAATAAGTAAAGTATATTTTTTTATTTATAGATGATGTTATAGTTATAATAATAATTTGATTAATAATAATTTTTAATGACTAAAATTCAAAAAAAAGATCATTTTTATTTGATAGATGGTTCTGGATATATTTTTAGAGCCTATTATGCACTACCACCATTAACTAGAAAAAGTGATGGTCTTCCAGTGGGAGCCGTCAGTGGTTTTTGTAGTATGTTATTTAAATTACTAGAAGATTCAAAGTCTAGTGAAAATCTTCAAAAACCATCACACTTTGCAGTTATTTTTGATGCAGCAAGAAAGACTTTTAGAAATGAAATTTATTCAGATTATAAAGCAAACAGATCTGAAGCTCCTGATGATTTAGCTCCGCAATTTGAATATATAAGAAAATCTGTAGTCGCTTTCAATTTACCAGCTGTTGATCTTCCTAATTATGAAGCTGATGATTTAATAGCAACTTATGTTGAGCAAATTTTAGCCAAAGGAGCAAAAGTAACAATAGTGTCGTCAGATAAAGATTTAATGCAACTTTATAAAAAAGATGTTCGATTATTTGATCCCATGAAAAATAAATTTATAACATCAGAGGATATAGTAACTAAATTTGGAGTGGGTCCTGAAAAAGTAATCGATGTGCAGTCATTAGCAGGTGATAGTAGTGACAATGTTCCTGGAGTTCCGGGTATAGGCGTTAAGACTGCAGCAGAACTTATTAATAAATATGGAACATTAGAAAAATTACTAAATAATGCACATGAAATAAAACAAAACAAAAGAAGAGAATCGCTTATAGAAAATAAAGATAAAGCAATCATCAGTAAAAAGTTAGTAACACTATTGAAAGATGCCCCTGTTGAAAGAAAGATAGAAGAGTTTCAGCTTAAAAAAATTGATAAAAAAAAGTTATATAAATTTCTAAGAGAAATGGAATTTAATAGGCTTCTTAGCTCTGCCATCTCGACATATGGAGAGCCTGAATTAGAAGAAAACTCAATAGAGGCGATACCTAAACAAAAACATCTAAATATAAATAAAAAAGATTACCATTTAATTACCAATGAAGATCAAATTGATGAGTGGATTAATGAAGCAGAGGAAAGTGGAGAGCTTGCAATTGACACAGAAACTAGTTCATTAGATGTACATCAAGCAGAATTGATAGGTATTTCATTAAGCACCAAAATAGGTAAGGCGTGTTATATTCCAATAGGACATAAGTTTAAGGGATGTCTAAAAAAAGCGAATGTAATTAAAAAACTAAAACCTCTTCTAGAAGACGTAAGTGTAAAAAAAATTGGTCAAAATATTAAGTTTGATTTCATTCTTCTATACAAGCAAGGAATAAACATGACTTCAATGGAAGATACAATGTTAATGTCTTACGTTCTAGATGCTGGAAAAAACAGACATAACATGGATACATTATCTGAAATTCACCTACAACATAAAACAATTTCTTTTAAAGAAATTGTTGGAAGTGGAAAAAAAGAAATAAACTTTAGAGATGTAGAGTTAGATAAAGCTATGGAATATGCAGCAGAGGATGCCGACATAACATATAGATTATATAAGATATTTAGTAAAAATATTAAATTAGAAAAACTAACCAATATTTATGAAATTTTTGAAAAACCTTTAATTAAGATACTAGCTTTCATGGAAATTGAAGGAATAAAAATTGATAATAAATTTTTAAAGCTATTATCGTCAAAATTTGAAAAAAAGATTGATAAATTGCAAAAAGAAGTTTTTAAAATTTCAAAAAAAGAGTTTAATATTGCTTCACCAAAACAACTAGGTGAGATCATTTATAATGATTTAAAGATTGCTGTACTTAAAAAAACTAGAAAAGGAAGCTTTGCTACCAATGCAAGTGTACTTGAGGATCTAGCATTTAAAGGGCATAAATTTCCACAATTAATTTTAGATTGGCGACAAGTATCAAAGCTTAAAAATACTTACTCAGATGCTTTGCCTGAGCACATTAATCCAACTACAAAAAGAGTTCACACTTCCTTTCTGTTAGCTGCCACAACAACTGGAAGACTCGCTTCTAGTGAGCCAAATTTACAAAATATTCCCATCAAATCAGAAGATGGAAAAGATATAAGAAAAGCATTTATAGCTGAAAAAAGTTTTACATTAGTTTCAGCTGACTATAACCAAATTGAAATGAGAATTTTAGCAGATCTAGCCGATGTTAAAGAATTAAAAAAAGCATTTAAAAATAATGAAGATATTCATTCACTAACTGCAAGCCAAGTATTTAATGTCGATATAAAAAAAGTTAACCAAGATATGAGGCGAAAAGCTAAAGCAATAAATTTTGGTATTATTTATGGAATTTCTCAATATGGATTAGCAAAACAAATTAATGTTTCAAATTATGAGGCAGAAGAGTTTTTAAATGCTTATTTCTTAAGATTTCCAGAAATAAAAACTTATATGAATGATACAATTAAATTTTGTAGAAAAAGTGGATACGTTAATAATATTTTTGGGCGTAGATCACATTTTAATGGAATTAATGATAAAAATTTTAATGTAAGAAATTTTCAAGAAAGAGCGGCCATCAATGCTCCTATTCAAGGGTCAGCTTCAGAGATAATGCGCCTAGCAATGATAAGACTTGATAAAAAATTAGGTGAGCAAAAATCATTAAAATCTAAAATGCTATTGCAAATACACGACGAACTTATATTTGAAGTTCAAAAAAATGAGATAAGTAAAATGATGAAGATTATAAAAGATGAAATGATTAGTGTTGCTAATAGTGATTTTCATTCATTTTCCATACCTTTAACTATTGACATCAATACTGGTGATAATTGGGGTTCGCTTCATTAATTTAATTCATTGCCCAAATTAGAACAATTTAGTATTTTTAAACTAATAAATGCACAAACAAACTATTGCCTTAGTAGATGATGATAGAAATATTCTTACGAGTTTAAGTATAGCTTTAGAAAAAGAGGGATTTAAAGTTCAAACATATATTGATGGGGAGAGCGCATTAATAGGGTTAACAAGAACGCCACCTGATCTTGCGGTAATAGATATTAAAATGCCAAAAATGGATGGTGAAGAATTATTAAAAAAATTAAGAAAAAAAACCTCTATGCCTGTAATACTTCTAACTTCAAAAGATGATGAGGTAGATGAATTATTAGGATTAAAACTTGGCGCAAATGACTTTATAAAAAAATCAGGCGGGTTTTCAATTAAAGTTTTGATTGAAAGAATTAGGGTTCAATTAAGAAAAAAAGATATAGATAATAGCATTGAAGAAAACAAAAGTATTATTTCGCACGGTAAATTAAAACTAGATCCATCTCAATTAGAGTGCGAATGGAACGAAAAACAGCTGCCAGACAAGTTAACAACAACTGAGTTTTTAATCGTTAAAGAGCTTGCCAAAAGACCTGGTATAATTAAAGAAAGAGCACAGTTAATGGACATTGCCTATAGAGAAGATACAGATATTGAAGATAGAACTATTGATAGCCACGTTAAGAGAATAAGAAAAAAATTTAAAAAAGTTGATCCTGATTTTTCAGCTATAGAAACTAGATATGGAAGTGGATATAGATGGAATGTTAGTTAATGTTTAATTACCTTTTAAAAAATTTATCAATATTAAAAAAATTTTTATTCATTAATTTTATTTTTTTTACAATAATAGGCTCATTTACATTTTTATATTTAAAAAATATTCAACCAAATTTAATTAAAAAAAAGTCATCTAATCACGTTAAAATAATCAATAATACTATTGAAAATATAAATAGATTAGAAATTAATTTCAATGAGGAAGATATTAGAGGTTTTTTATTTTCTACAAGATTTATTTTTCAAAGTCTTGATAGAGTAATTTTTTTTAATAATGAATTAGATTTAATTGGTGATACTGACACTCTTGATCTTGATCCTAGATCATTTTCTTCAAGACTAGATATAATTGAATTAGAAATTCTAAATGAAAAAAAAATAAAAGATATTACTGAAGAAAAAAATATAAATATAGGAAACGATAACCTTGTATCTTTAAAAGATATTCTTTTTAATTACGTTGGATCAAAAAACAATGGAATTCCATTCACATTCACCCAACAAGAATTTAATAATTTCAAATTAACAACCATCAAAAATGTTTTTAATAACGAAAAAAATATTGGTTATATTGCTATTACTGAAAACGCAAATGATGTAAGAGTAGCGATTGACGAAAGGAAGACTTTTATTATTAGAACTGCTTTTGCAGTTGGAATTGTAATATTAATATTTTCTTTTGTACTAAATAGGTATTTTTTAAAACCTATTCAAAATCTAGTTAATTATACCAATAAGATTAAAAACAAAGACCATAAAAAAATAAATATTGATAATCTTAAAATAAGAAATGATGAAATAGGACTACTTTCAAAATCTCTCGATGATATGACTTTAGAGCTTCAAAAAAGAATCACACATGCTGAAAATTTTTCAACTGATCTTGTCCATGAAATCAGGAACCCTTTAGCCTCTTTAAAAAGTGCATCTGAAATTCTACAGGACACAAAGGATGTAAATCAAAGACTAAAATTGATAAATATTTTAAACCACGATGTTCAAAGAATTGAGAGACTAATTACAGATTACTCTCAAATATTAAAAGATGAGGTTGCACTAAGTAAGGAGAAATTTAAAAAAACAGACATTATTCCTATTATTCAGTCTGTTGTTGATGACTATAATAATATTTATCAAGTTAAACGAGGTATCAAGATTTCATGTACAAACGATGATAACAAATTTTATTTAATTAATGCAATCGAAAATAGAATTGAACAAATAGTTGCGAATCTATTAGATAATGCAATTTCTTTTAGTGAAGATAGTGAAAATATTGAGGTTAAAATATCAAAAAATCTTAACAAACAGGTTGTACTTAATATTCTTGATGAAGGACAGGGATTTAAGGAAAAAGATACAACAAAAATTTTTAAAAGATTTTATAGTAATAGACCCGATAAATTTGGTCAGCACTCAGGCTTAGGTTTAAATATTGTTAAGAATTTAGTTGAGCTACATAAAGCCTCAATAACTGCCTCAAATAGAGGTGATAAAAAAGGTGCAAATTTAGAGATAATATTTCCAAAGTTATAAAGATCTGTTGATTTAATAAAATATTATTGCTAGAAACCCCGCCATGGATGATTTTAAAGTAAAAGATATTTCGCAAGCAGAATTTGGAAGAAAAGAAATTTCAATAGCTGAAAGTGAAATGCCAGGATTAATGGCATTAAGAGAAGAGTATAGTGGTCAAAAACCATTAAAGGGTGCAAGAATAATTGGTTGCCTTCACATGACCATCCAAACAGCAGTTTTAATTGAAACATTAACAGAATTAGGGGCTGAGGTAAGATGGTCTTCTTGTAATATTTTTTCAACACAGGATCATGCAGCAGCAGCAATAGCTAAAGAGGGAATACCAGTTTTTGCCTGGAAAGGTGAAACTGAAGAGGAAGCCATATGGTGTATAAAGCAAACAATCGAGGGAAAAAAAGATTGGAAAGCAAACATGCTACTGGATGATGGTGGTGATTTAACTGCAATGATGCACAGCGATTATAAAGATTTGCTAAAGGAAGTAAAAGGTGTTTCAGAGGAAACAACAACTGGTATTAAAGCATTAAATAAAATGGAAAAAGATGGATCTTTAATGATTCCCGCAATCAATGTTAACGATTCAGTTACAAAATCAAAATTTGATAACCTGTATGGTTGTAGAGAAAGCTTAGTAGATGGAATTAGAAGAGCTACAGATGTCATGATGTCTGGTAAAGTTGCAATTGTTGCAGGCTTTGGCGATGTAGGAAAAGGAAGTGCCGCATCATTAAGACAAAGTGGAGCAAGGGTACTAGTTACAGAGGCAGACCCAATTTGTGCATTACAAGCTTCCATGGAGGGCTATGAAGTAGTTTTAATGGAAGAGGCAATAAGCAAAGCTGATATCGTTGTTACAGCTACAGGCAACATAGATATTGTTACCGCAGATCATATGAGAAATATGAAAGATAGAGCCATTCTTTGTAATATTGGACATTTTGATAATGAAATTCAAGTTGAGGCATTAAAAAACAATAAATGGACTGAAGTAAAACCGCAGGTTCATGAAATAGAATTACCAAGTGGAAAAAGAATAATCTTATTAGCAGAGGGAAGGCTAGTAAACTTAGGTTGTGCTACTGGACACCCCAGTTTTGTAATGAGTGCATCATTTACTAATCAAGTAATTGCCCAAATAGAACTTTGGAAAAATTATAAAAATTATGAAAATAAAGTTTATGTATTACCAAAACATTTAGATGAGAAAGTTGCCATGTTACATTTACAAAAAGTTGGAGCTAAATTAACCAAGTTATCAAAAGAACAAGCGGACTACATTAGTGTTGAGGTAGATGGTCCTTTTAAACCAAATGCTTATCGCTACTAAAGGTAGTAAAATAGATATATCTTCTGAAAAAAAGACTGAAGAAATAGCCAAAAAAATTAATAGTGAAATAAAGCCAGGTAATATTCTGTTTCTATATGGAGAAATGGGTGTTGGCAAAACCACATTTATTAAATATTTAATAAATGATTTACAATTTAAATTTAATGAAAAATTAACCGAAGTAACAAGTCCGACCTTTAATATAATGAATGAATATGAAGTAAGTGATTTAACAATCAAACATTATGATCTTTATCGATTAAAATCTACAGAAGAACTAAATAATTTAAACTTGTTTGAAAAAAACGATAAATCAATTTTATTAATTGAGTGGCCTGAAA
>CAJQSU010000047.1 GCA_905616435.1 uncultured Candidatus Pelagibacter sp.
TTTAAATTTTGATTATTATCATGTAATAATAGCTGTATGTCTAAACGATATAGTGGAAAATCTTTTAAAGACTCAAGTGTTAAAAAAAAACCAAAGTTAAGTTTAAGTGAAAAAAGAAGAATCAAAAAAGATAAGCCAAAAAAATCAAATTAAATAGATATCTGTCCTTAAAGTTAAGATTATTAAGGCTTTTTTAAAGTTTCCAAAAAAAAAAATTAATGTATAAGAGCCACAATTTATGAGTAATAACATCAGAAACATCACTATCATCGCACACGTAGACCATGGCAAAACAACCATGATTGATAATCTTATGAAACAAAGTGGTTCATTTAGAGAAAATGAAGTTGTTGATGAACGGTTAATGGATTCAGGTGAGTTAGAAAAAGAGAGAGGAATTACTATTTTAGCTAAACCAGCATCAATAGATTGGCAAGATTCAAGAGTTAATATTATAGATACACCTGGTCACAGAGATTTTGCAGCGGAAGTAGAGCGTGTTTTAAGTATGGCTGATGGAGCATTATTACTAATTGATTCTGCCGAAGGTGTAATGCCTCAAACAAAATTTGTATTAGCTAAAGCTCTTAAACAGGGTTTAAAACCAATCGTTGTGATCAACAAACTGGATAAGGCTGATCAAAGAGCTAATGAAGTATTAGATGAAACATTTGATTTATTTGTAAGTCTAGATGCCAATGAAGAGCAATTAGATTTTCCAGTTTTATATGCCAGTGGAAGATCTGGCTGGGCAAGTAAAGAGGTTGATGGGCCAAGAGAAAACCTTCACCCATTATTAGATTTAATTATAGAACATGTTAAACCTGCAGACCTTGATAAAACAAAACCTTTCGCAATGTTATCTACTTTATTGTATGCAGACAGTTTTTTAGGAAGAAGTTTAGTTGGAAAAATATCACAAGGTACAGCAAAAGCTAATCAACCTATTAAGGCAATAAATCTCAAGGGAGAAAAAGTTGATGAAGGTAGATTAACTAAAATTTTTAGATACGAAGGAACAAAAAAAGTACCCATTGAAGTTGGTGAAGCTGGAGACATTGTTATAATTGCTGGTCTAGAGAAAGCTAATGTAGCAGATACTATTTGTGATTTAGAAGTAACTGAACCAATCCATGCAACTCCAATAGATCCACCCACTATGTCTATTACAATAAGTGTTAATAGCTCTCCTCTAGCAGGAAAAGAAGGTAAAAAATTAACAAGTACACAAATTAAAGATAGATTAATTACAGAAGCCCAAAATAATGTTGGAATTAACTTTTCTCAAAATGCAAACGTAGATTCTTTTGTTATTAGTGGTCGAGGTGAATTAATGCTTGAAATATTACTTACACAAATGAGACGTGAGGGTTTTGAAATGACAGTAAGTCCTCCAAAAGTTTTATATCAAAAAGATGCAAGTGGAAACAAGCTAGAGCCTATTGAGGAGATCACAGTTGACTTAGATGAAGAGTTTTCATCAAAGATAATTGATTCAATGAATAGAAGAAAAGGTAAACTGCTTGACCTTAAAGATACTGGAAAAGACAAAAAAAGATTAATTTTTCATGCACCAACAAGAGGTTTGATGGGATACACGAGTAGATTTCTAACTTTAACAAAAGGTACTGGTGTAATTAATAGAATTTTTCATGGTTTTGGGAAATTTGAAGGTGAAATGGATGGAAGAAAAAATGGTGCTTTAATATCCATGTCTAATGGTAAAGCTGTTGCATTTGCAATATTTAACCTTCAGGCAAGAGGTGAGATGTTTGTAACTCATAACGATCCTGTTTACGAAGGAATGATTGTTGGACTAGCTCCAAAAGCTGGTGATATGATTATTAATGTTATGAAGGGTAAACAATTAACAAATATGAGAACTCAAGGTACAGATGAAAATGTTGTACTTACTCCAGTAAGACAAATGTCAATTGCTGAACAATTAAGCATGTTAAATACAGATGAAGCTTTAGAAATTACCCCTAAATCTTTAAGATTGCGAAAAGCTATTCTTAATCCTACTGATAGAAAAAAAAACGAGAAGTCTGGAACACCACTTTAATTAAAGGTTTTTCCAACTAAATATAATCCTAAAGCAACGCAGGGACCTATTCCGAAAGCAAATAATAAAGTTCCAACACCAACAGTTCCTCCTAAATACCAGCCAATAGACATTGCTGTAATTTCAAGAGACCCTCTAACTGCCGCGATTGGCAAATTTGTTTTTTTTTGTAAACCCACCATTAGTCCATCTCTTGGTCCAGCTCCTAAATTAGCTACTAGATAAATACCACCTCCAAGTCCCACTGTTAGTACTGCTACAATAGCCAAAAGTATTTGATAAATATAATTTTCAGGTGTTGGTACATACTTAATGCAAACATCAATCATTAAACCAATAATTATTGCATTTAAAATTGTTCCAATTCCAGGTTTTTGATTTAATGGTACCCAAAAAATTAAAACAGCAATACTTACAAGGATAGTTATTATTCCAATAGAAAGATTAGCATTCAATGAGATACCTTGCGCAAGAACAGACCATGGTGATGCTCCAGCAAAAGAGACTATTAACAAGCCTTCGCCCAAACCAAACAAAATCAATCCAACGCATAGAAAAAAGAATGTTGAAATTTTTGGTTTTAAATTTAGCGGTTTATCTGAGCTCCAGGTTACTTTTGGTATATTTTTAATTTGTAAAAACATATCT
>CAJQSU010000048.1 GCA_905616435.1 uncultured Candidatus Pelagibacter sp.
TTGTTATAAATTCTATTACATTTTTAACTAATATATTTTCATTAAACGACCCATTTAACTTGCTTATATTCTCGGTAAGATTTTTTGTAGCAAAAATGTTTTTATAAGCTTCACTTAAACCTAAAATATCTTTATTTTCAAATTTAGCTCTTCTCAACCCAATTAAATTCAATCCTTGTAATGAGTTTCTATTTCCAGTTGACAGTCCATAGGGAATAACATCGTGTAATACACCCGTCATACCTCCGATCATTGCCATTTTTCCTATTCTTGTATATTGTTGAACTGCCGAATTTCCTCCTATAACAACGTTATCTTCAATAATAGCGTGCCCACCTAGTGGTACGTTGTTTGCTATAATTACGTTATTACCAACAACGCAATCATGAGCGATATGTGATGAAATCATAAAAAGACATTTGTTACCAATGATTGTTTTACCTCCACCCCCAACTGTGCCAGGATTTATAGTAACATGCTCTCTAATAGTATTATTATTACCGATAATCAGTTCTGTTTCTTCATTATCATATTTTAAATCTTGAGGGTGATTGCCAATAGACGAAAAGGGATAAATTTTATTTTCTTTACCAATTATAGTTTTTCCAGAAATATTAACATGGGAATGGATGATCGTATTTTCTTTAATTTCTACTTTGGGTCCTATTACGCAATAAGGACCTATCTCAACGTTATCTCCAATTTTTGCTTTAGAATCTATTATGCTTGTTTTATGTATCATTTATTATCTTTTAAAAATTGTCTTAAATCTTTTGAGGGATAGCCCATAACTTTACTATTATCAGCTATATCTTTGATTACTCCACTGCCACCACCTATTTGAACATTGTTGCCTATTTTAAGATGACCCGAGACACCTGCTTGGCCACCAATCATAACGTTATTACCCAAAGTAGAACTGCCGGCCATTCCAACTTGTCCAGCTATAATACAATTATTACCAATCTTATTATTATGAGCTACATGAATTTGATTATCTAAATATGTATTTTTACCAATAACGGTGTTGGACATTGATCCTCTATCTATAGTTGAACCACAACCAATTTCAGAACTTTCACCGATAATAACTATTCCAATATGGGGGTATCTTGAATTCACTTTATTGTTTGGAAAAAACCCAAAGCCTTTTTTACCAATAACACATCCGTCTAAAATACTGACATTATCTTCAATAATAGTGTTTCTAATGATCGTATTAGATCCTATTGAACAATTGGATCCTATAACAACATTTTTTTCTATAATTGAGTTGTGTCCTATTGAGCAATTTTTTCCAATCTTAACATTATCACCTACTAAAACATTATATCCATGATGAATCTTATTGTTAAATTTTATTTCATTAATATTTTTAACAGTAGCATCAAAGTTGTCATTAACAGATTCTGGGTAAAATTTAGAAGTAATCTGGGCTATTGATAATAAGACATTATCTACGAAAATTTTTTTACATTCTTTTGGTAAATGATCTTTTAAACTTTTTAATGTTATGCAGTAAGAAGCTTTTGTCTTTGCGGCAACTAAGGAATATTTTTTTGAGTGAAAAAAGGTCAATTCTTTATTATTTGCTGAATTCAAATCTTTAACGTCATAAATTAAATCATCTTTATAATTTTCAACATTTGATAAACCAGAAAATTCTAAAAGATTTTCAATCTTAAATGGGCCATGATTTTTAAAAAAAGGATTATTCACAATATCTTAATATCAAAATTTTGATATTATAGTTATCAACTAATATTTCGAATTATTTTTTATCAACAATAGTAGCAGACCATAGTGCGTCTGCCATTCTATTTCCCTCTACAAAAGCCTCACCTTTATATTTCCAGACTCGACCATGAGAACGTACAGCCTCGATCTTTAACTCTAATCTGCAATCAGGAATAACCGGATTTCTAAATCTTGCTTTTTCAACACTCATTAAAAAAACTAGTTTGTCTTTATATTCTTTTTTATCAACACCATGTGCAGTTAGTGCTGCAGCCGCTTGACCAAAAGCTTCTACAATTAAAACTCCAGGCATAACTGGATTACCAGGAAAATGGCCATTTACATAAAAAGCATCTTTTTTAACATTCATTATAGCTGTCGCAGATTTAAGCTTAACTATATCTGTGAGCTCATCTATTAATAACATTGGTTCACGATGAGGTAGTAATTCAATAATTTCGGATTT
>CAJQSU010000049.1 GCA_905616435.1 uncultured Candidatus Pelagibacter sp.
GAGCTATACCACCTCCAACGAAAATAGGTGCTTTTCTACTTGCGTGTCTTGCTCCACCAGTTCCTTTTTGAGCATAGATTTTAGATGTTGGGCCCGAAACTTCATTTTGTTGTTTTGTTTTAGCGTGTCTACCTTTGTAATTAGCATTTGTTTTATACAAAACGCTACTAACTAATTTTGGGTTAACTTTCGCTGAAAAAATTTTATCTAAAACTTCAATAGAAGCTTTTTTTCCGTCTAAATCTAATTTATCTAATTTCATTATTTTTTCTTTTTATCTGGTGTTTTCTTAGCTTCCTCGGCAGCCTTAATTTTTTCATTAATTGTTAATTTATTAATATTTTTAACTGACTTTTTAACTAATATTTCAGAATTTTTTGAACCTGGTATTGACCCTTTTAAATAAAGTAATTCGTTCTCAATATCAGTTTTAACTATCTCTATGTTAAGCATAGTTCTGAGTTTATCACCCATGTGACCAGCCATTTTTTTACCTTTAAATACTTTACCAGGGTCTTGTCTTTGGCCTGTTGATCCGTGTGATCTGTGAGAAACTGACACTCCGTGAGTTGCACGTAAACCACCAAAATTATGTCTTTTCATCGCTCCAGCAAAACCTTTACCAATTGTTTTTGAACGAGTATCTACAAATTTAATATCTTTAAATATTTCTAAACCAAACTCATTTCCCTCTTTATAAAGATCTGTATTTTCAGTTCTAAATTCTTTTAGTTTTTTTCTTGCTTCTGTGTTTTTTTTGGCAAAGAAGCCTTTCATAGCTTTAGTAAGTTTTGAATTTTTGATTTTACCAAACCCTAATTGAACCGCTTTATAACCTCTTTTATCTTCTTCAATAACATTAATTACTCTGGCCTTCTCCATCTTCAAAACAGTTACAGGAACTAATTGACCAGTCTTATAAAATTCCCTAGTCATTCCAATTTTTTTTCCTATTAGTGCTATATCACTCATATTTAAATTTTTATCTCCACATCAACGCCTGATGCTAAGTCTAATTTCATTAAAGCTTCAACAGTTTGTGGTGTTGGTTCAACTATATCTATTAATCTTTTGTGAGTTCTTGTCTCAAATTGTTCTCTGCTTTTTTTATCAATATGCGGACCTTTTAAAACTGTATATCTTTCAATTTTCGTAGGTAGTGGTATTGGTCCTTTGATAGTAGCACCAGTTCTTTTGACAGTATTAACAATCTCTTCAGTTGAAGCATCAAGTATTTTATTGTCATAAGCTTTTAGTTTAATTCTAATGTTTTGTTTTTCCATATTTAACCGGCAATCTTTTTAGTTACTTCGTCTTGAACATTTTGTGGCACTTTAGAGTAATGATCAAAAAACATTGAATATTGAGCTCTACCTTGCGACATTGATCTTAAATTATTTATGTATCCAAACATATTCGCAAGTGGAACCATAGCAGTAATAACGGTTGCATTTCCTCGTTGTTCTTGAGTGCTAATTTGACCTCTCCTACTATTTAAATCCCCAATAACATCACCCATATAATCTTCAGGTGTTACTACTTCAACTCTCATTACAGGTTCTAGAAGCTTTAAAGTGCCTTTAGTACATGCTTCTTTAAAACAAGCTCTACCGGCAAGCTCAAAAGCAAGTACACTAGAGTCTACATCGTGATGAAGTCCATCTAAAATTGTTACTTTAAAATCTATCATTGGAAATCCACAAAGAATTCCATTATCTGCAACTGTTTCTATTCCTTTTTCAACACCAGGAATAAATTCTTTTGGAATTGAACCACCTTTAATTTTACTATCAACAGATCTACCAGCACCTGGCTCTTGTGGTTCGACTAAAAGCTTAACTTTTGCAAATTGTCCTGCCCCACCACTTTGTTTCTTATGTGTATATTCTACTTCAGAAGGATTTTCTAATGTTTCTCTGTAAGCTACTTGAGGGGCTCCAACATTTGCTTCAACATTAAATTCTCTTTTCATACGATCAACAATGATATCTAAATGAAGCTCTCCCATTCCTTTTATAATTGTTTGACCCGATTCTTCATCAGAAGTTACTCTGAATGATGGATCTTCTTTTGCAAGTCTACCTAGTGCTTCACCCATTTTTTCTTGGTCAGCTTTTGTTTTAGGTTCAACAGCAATTTCTATTACAGGATCAGGAAAATCCATGGGTTCTAATAAAACAGGTTTATCCTCATCACATAAAGTGTGACCTGTTATGGTATATTTTAAACCAGCTAAAGCTACTATATCTCCAGCATTTGCCTCTTTAATATCTTCTCTAGAGTTAGCATGCATTAATAACATTCTTCCAACTCTTTCCTCTTTTTCCTTAGATGAATTGTAAATTCCTGTTCCAGTTTTGATTGTGCCAGAATAAATTCTTATAAATGTTAAAGAACCAACAAAAGGATCGTTAGCTACTTTAAAAGCTAATGCTGAAAAAGGCTGACTGTCATCAAATTTCATTTCCATTTGATCTTCAGTGCCTGGCTTTGTTCCTTTGATTGATCCAATATCAATTGGGCTTGGTAAATAATTTATTGTTGCATCGAGTAAAGGCTGAACACCTTTATTTTTAAAAGCTGAGCCTGTAGTAATTGGAACAAAACTAAAATTTAATGTTCCTTTTCTTATACATCTAATAAGATCTTCTTCCTTAATTTCATCTCCATTTAAGTAAGATTCCATTAACTTTTCATCTTGTTCCACTGCCATTTCTACTAATTCTGTTCTATATTTTTGAGATATTTCTTTTAAGTCATCAGGAATTTCTTTGTATTCCCACTCTGCACCTAGTGCTTCATTTTTCCAAACTTGTGCTTTCATTTTAACTAAATCAACAACACCTGAAAGTGATGCTTCAATCCCAATCGGTATTTGTATTGGTAAGGGTTTGCAGCCAAGTCTATCTCTGATCATATCTACACATCTAAAAAAATCTGCTCCAGTTCTATCTAATTTATTAACAAAACAAATTCTAGGAACTTTATATTTATCTGCTTGTCTCCAAACAGTTTCTGATTGAGGTTCTACTCCAGCAACACCATCAAAAACACATACAGCACCATCTAAAACTTTTAAGGATCTTTCAACTTCAATTGTAAAATCTACGTGACCCGGTGTATCAATAATATTAATTCTATGATCATTCCAAAAACAAGTAGTTGCAGCAGAAGTGATTGTAATGCCTCTTTCTTGTTCTTGTTCCATCCAATCCATTGTTGCAGCTCCATCGTGAACTTCACCAATTTTATGACTTTTTCCTGTGTAGTATAAAATTCTTTCTGTAGTAGTGGTTTTTCCAGCATCTATATGAGCCATGATCCCAATGTTTCTATATTTATCTAATGTATGAATTCTAGACATAATTTATTACCACCTGAAATGAGCAAAGGCTTTGTTTGACTCTGCCATTTTATGCACATCCTCTTTTTTTTTAACTGCAGCACCTTTTCTTTCATATGCATCATAAAGTTCATTAAATATTTTGTCGGACATATGTTTGTCTTTTCTTTTTCTTGCAGATTCTACTAACCATCTAATAGCTAGTGCTTGAGCTCTCTTGGTTTTAACTTCTACAGGCACTTGATAGGTAGCTCCACCAACTCTTCTAGATCTAACTTCTACAGTTGGTTTAATATTGTT
>CAJQSU010000050.1 GCA_905616435.1 uncultured Candidatus Pelagibacter sp.
GAATATCCTTAAATCCTTTTAAAAAAAAATCTCTAATAGTTATAAAAAATAAATAAAAAGCACTTCCGATTAAGATAGTATTAACTAAAAAATTTACGTTTAAATTCTTAACAATAAAAAAAGATATAAATAACGAAATAATAAATAAGACTACTAAATGTAGTTTTTTCTCTAATCCTGATTTAATCCACTTCAATTGAGGGCCTATAGCCATAAAAATTAAAAATGGAATTAGAAAAGGGATTATAAGTTTGTGATAAAATGGTGGGCCAACAGAAATTTTTTGGGAAGAGATAACATCTAAAAATATTGGATATACGGTTCCAATTAAAACAACTGATAGAAAATACATCATAAACCAATTATTGATCAAAATTGATGTCTCTTTACTCAATAAAAAAAATGAACCCGAGCTGCGACTATCTGATTTATGAAAAATAAAAAAAATCAATAAAGCCATGAAAATTAATACAAATAAGAAAGTTAATATGAACAAACCTCTTTCTGGATCATTTGCAAATGTATGAACTGAATTTAAAATTCCAGAACGGACCAGAAATGTTCCGCACATACTAAGAGTAAAAGTCGCAATTGATAAAATTATTGCCCAAGAACTAAGATTAGATCTTTTCTCTAAAACTAAAATACAGTGTAATAAAGTTGTTAAAGCTAACCAGGGCATCAAAGAAACATTTTCGACCGGATCCCAAAACCAAAACCCACCCCAACCAAGTTCATAATAAGCCCAAATTGAACCTAATAAAATTCCTAAAGTTAAAAAAATCCATGAAACTAAAACCCAATTTTTAATATGAGTGGCCCAAGTTTTAGAAATATAGTTTAAAGTTGTAGCCGCTAGAACGCTCGAAAAAATTATAGAGGATCCAACATAACCTAAATATAAGATTGGTGGATGAATAGCTAAGGCAGGATCTTGTAAAATTGGATTAAGACCTAATCCTTCATTAGGAACGGGAAATATAAAGTTAAATGGATTGGATGATTTTATTAAAAAAACAAAAAAGCCAATAATGATTATTTGTTGAAAAAGTACAGTTAATACTCTGTATTTCTTTAAAAGATCTTTAGATTTAATTAAAAATAAAAAAATAAACAAAGTTAAGACTACTAACCACAGCAATAAACTACCCTCATGGTTTCCCCAAGTTCCAGAAATTTTGTAAAATAATGGTTTTGTCGTGTGCGAATTATTAAAAACTGTTTCGTTGCTGAAGTCAGAATAGATAAAGGAAAAAACTAATCCTAAGAAACTTACAACAACTAAAAATAATTGAATAAAAGAGAAAGTTATAATTTTATAATCTAATACTTTTTCATTTCTAAAATTTTTTATTGAAAGTAAAATTATTGGAAAAGAAATGATCAATCCAAAAATTAAAGAATAATAACCTATTGAGCTATATAACATCTATTTTTCTTCTAAAGCTGCTTTAACTTCTGGTGGCATGTAATTTTCATCATGTTTAGCTAGAATTTTTATGGCTTCAAAGAAACTTTTATCTTTTAAATATCCTTCAGCAACAACTCCTTTGCCTTCAGAAAAAAGATTTGGAATTGATCCTGAGTAAGAAACGTTAATTTCATTTTTAAAGTCTGTAATAATAAAATTTACTTCACTAGGTGAGATTTTAATTGAATTAGTTTTTACCATTCCACCAATTCTAACCTTTTTATTTTTAATTTCGCTTAAAGATTGAATATCTGAAGGAGATTTAAAATAAACTACATTTTCTTCTAATGAATTTAAAACTAAATAGACTGACAATATTAAAGATAGCAATATTGCAGTGATAAAAAAGAATCTTAATTTAACTTTTCGACCATACATGGTTTAAAAATTAAATACTTTGGTTGCTAGATAAAATTTCTCTATTAATAGTTTGCGATCTTGCAACTTCTGCACTTTTAGAGTCTAGGGCTCCAAATTTAGAAACAAACTTGTTTCTTTCCTTAACATATTGAAATTTTATGATTACATATAAAGCTGTGAAACTTATAAGTGTAAACGAAAAGGCTGACCAAACATATAATCCATATCCATTCATTATTAAAAATTCGTTAATCATAATCTATCTAATCCTTTATTTTTAATCTTTATCAGTTCTGTATTATATTTCATTAAAAATATTAATAAAGAAAACAGAGCAAATGCCGCAGTCATAATTAATAATGGAAATAACATCGAAGAATGTATCGATGATTTTGATAAAACATTGATTGATGCGGGCTGATGAAGTGTGTTCCACCAATCAACTGAATATTTAATTATTGGTACATTAATTATTCCTAAAATAGTTATGATTGTTGTAATTTTTAAAACATATTCTTTATCTTTAAAAATTCTCCAGGCAATTAAATACATTAAATAAAATAAAGCTAAAATCAACATGGCTGTTATTCTTGCATCCCAGGCCCACCATGTTCCCCAAGTTGGCTTTCCCCAAATAGAACCTGTAACCAATGCAACAATATTAAAGACAAAACCTGAAGGAGCTAAACTTTTTGCAATTAAAAAAAAATTTCTGTTTTTAAAAATATAACCACTTAAAGATAAAAAAGTAATTGAAGAAAAAATACCAAGAGATATCCATGCTGCTGGAACATGAACATACATAATTCTAACTGAGTGACTTTGTTTATAATCTTCAGGTGAAAAAATTAAAGCTTCAAGTAATCCAATTAAAAACACTATAACAAATAATACCATTACATATTTTGTTGCTTTTGAAGTAATCAAAAAAATTTTGCTTGGTTTAAAAATTTTAAACATAAGTAATTATTATAGGTTTTATTATGAAAGATTCATCTGATCAAGAATGTAGAGGGAGATAATTTGGTATAAAATTTAACATTCCTGACCAGATATGATTTAAAAATACCTGCTCTCTATGTCTATGATTTGAACTAATTGTGGTTAAATAATGATTTTTTTAATTAGAAGGCTTAAAATAGCTTGATCCTCTCTTGCCAGAGAAAATTTCCTCTATCAAAGGGTGCTTTATAGGCTCCTCAGAATCATCCATTAAAAGGTTTTGTTCTGACACATAAGCCTCATAAGTAATTTCATCATTTTCAGCAAGTAAATGATAAAATGGCTGATCTTTTCTTGGTCTCACATTTTTTGGTATTGATTGATACCATTCCTCAGAATTATTAAATTCAAAATCTACATCATAAATCACACCTCTAAACTCAAAGTGCTTATGCTTTACGATGTCACCAATTGAAAATTTAGCTTTTTGTATTGCCATGGGTATTAGTATGGGTATTTAAAATTAAAAATCAATGGTTAAAATAATACTGTTTTGTGATGTGTTTAATATGTTAATATCTTTTTAGTGAATAAATCTTTTTTAAAATTTGTTACAGATTTTGGCCCTTTAGTAATATTTTTTTTTTACTATTATAATAGTGGTAAAAATTTATCAGTTGCTATTCCTCCACTTATAGTTGCAACTCTAGTTGCTTTAGCTGTTGTTTGGTTTTTTGAAAAAAGAATACCCATGATGCCATTAATAAGTGGTATTCTAATTACATTTTTTGGTGGTCTAACAATTATGACTGATGATATGCGTTTTATTTATATGAAACCAACAATCATAAATATTTTATTTTCTCTTTCTTTATATTTTGGAAAATATTTTACAAAAGAGCCTGTTCTTAAAAAAATTATGGGTAAATCAATTTCTTTAACGGACACTGGGTGGAAAATATTGAATAGTAGATGGATGTATTTTTTCTTTAGCCTCGCAATCTTAAATGAATGTGTCTGGAGAACACAAACAGAAGAGTTTTGGGTTAACTTTAAAGTATGGGGAATGTTACCCATAACATTGGTCTTTACTGGCTTTCAGATATCTTTAATTAATAAACATAAAACTGATGCGTGGTAATTTAAAACTAGTTGTTAATAATTCCCACAAACAAATAGAGGAAAGACAATTCTTTGAAAAAGATGAGCTTAAAACTATTTTAGATCTATACGCTAAAATGGTTTCTGAAGGTTCGTGGAAAGATTATGGTTTGAATATTTCTAACAGACAAGTGAGTTTTAGTGTTTTTAAGCATGCTGCAGAAAATGCTCTATACAAAATTTGTAAAAACTTTAAACCTAAAAATAAAAATCTAAAATACTTAATTACAGACTCTAATGGTAAAGTTTTAAAAAATTCTTTTGATTTAGAAAATTTGCTTAAAAATACTAATTGGAAAAACCTTAAAAAATAATAAGACTAACGTCTTTGACCAAATAATCTTAACAGCATAATAAATAAGTTTATGAAATCTAAATAAAGTGTCAGTGCACCCATTACAGCTTTTTTGCCCATGATTTCACCGGTGTCGCTTGCGGCATACATGTTTTTAATTTTTTGTGTGTCATAAGCTGTTAAGCCTACAAAAATCAAAACTCCTAAAATAGATATTGCGAAGTACATCATTGATGATTTCATGAAGATGTTAACTATAGATGCAATAATTATTCCAATTAATCCCATCATTAAGAATGAGCCTAGTTTTGTTAAGTCTCTTTTAGTTGTGTAACCATAAATGCTCATCGCACCAAAAGTTGCTGAACAAATAAAGAAAACTCTTGTTACACTCATACCGGTATAAATTAATAAAATCGAAGATAATGATAGACCCATTAATCCTGCAAAAACCCAGAAAGTTGTTTGAGCTTTAGCTGCACTCATTTTATTAATCCCAAAACTCATATAAAGTACAATTCCTAAAGGTGCCAACATAACAAGCCATTTTAAACCGGACATATAAATTGCATTACCTATTTGGGTTAGACCCACAATAGATCCAGCATCATTTGTAATCACTGACATTTTAAATGTTAAAAGTGCCACTATACCTGTTAATAAAATTCCAGTTGCCATGTAGTTATAAACTTTAAGCATATAGGCTCTTAAGCCTTCATCCATTACGACTGCTGTTTGTTGAGCTGCTTTAGCTCTATTTAAAATTCCGTTTTTATCAAATTCCATAATGACTTATATATAATAGTCTTTTACTAATTATACAAGATACCTTAAAAGATTAAAAAAATTTACACAATTATACCTTTATGAACTACAAAAAATTAGGAAATACTGACCTTGATGTAAGTACAATTTGTCTTGGAACTATGACTTGGGGAGAACAAAATACTCAAGAAGAAGGTTTTGAGCAGATGAATTATGCATTAGATCAAGGAGTGAATTTTTGGGATACTGCAGAGATTTATTCTATTCCTCCAAAAGAAGAAACATTTGGGGATACAGAAGTAATTATTGGAAATTGGTTTGAAAAAACAAAAAAGAGAGACAAGGTAATTTTAGCCTCAAAGGTTTGTGGCCCAATGAGAGAATATGTTAGAGGTGGTGGAAATCAATTTGGTACAAAAAATATTACTGAAGCTTTAGAAGATAGTTTAAAAAGATTAAAGACTGATTATATTGATTTATACCAATTACATTGGCCAGAAAGAAAAACAAATTTTTTTGGAAAATTGGGTTATGAACACGATGACAGCAACGAGTGGACTCAGTTTGAAGACGTATTGGCTGATTTAAAAAAATTCATAGATCAGGGAAAAATTAGACATATTGGTTTATCAAATGAAACACCTTGGGGCTTATCAAAATTTTTAGAATTGTCTAAAGCTAAGAATTTACCAAGAATGCTTTCGGTTCAAAATCCTTATAACTTGCTTAATAGAACCTATGAAGTTGGTCTTGCAGAAATGTCTGTTAGGGAGAAAGCTGGATTATTAGCTTACTCACCTTTGGCATGTGGGTATTTATCTGGGAAATATAGGAATAATCAAATTCCAAAAGGTACAAGAATAGAGCGAGATGGTGATTTTTGGACGAGATATAGTAAACCCAATTCAGATAAGGCTATTGATGCTTATTTCGATATAGCTGAAAAATATAAGTTAAATTTAGCTCAAATGTCTTTAAAGTTTTTAGAAATTCAGCCTTTTGTAACCTCTGTTATAATAGGGGCCACAACTATGGATCAGTTGAAAACAAATATAGAAAGTGTAAATATAAAATTAACAAATGAAGTTATTGAAAAAATTAATGAAGTTCAAAAAATTTATCCTAATCCATGTCCATAATTAAAAAAAATTTAATATTAATCTCAATTTTTACTTTGCTAGCTTTAGCTCCATCTAAAGCTGAAGAATTAAAAAAAATTGGAAAATTTAAAGATTGGCAAACTATAGTTTTGGTTGAACCAAACGGTACCGTGTGCTTTGCACAATCATCACCTGTTTTACAGGCTCCAAAGTCAAATAAAAGAGAAGCTAAATTATTTGTAACTTTTAGACCTAGTGATAAAATTACCGATGAAATTAGTGCAAGTCCTGGATATGAATTTAATAAAAACAATTCAGTAACCGCAACATCAGGAAAAAACAAAATTAAATTTGATATAGTGCAACAAGGCTTTGCTTGGATTGCAGACAATAAAATTGAAAAAAAGATGGTTAAATTAATGAAAACGGGATCAAGAATTATGATCACCGGATATAATGAAAAAGGATCCCAAACTATTGACCATTATTCACTTTTAGGATTTACCAAAGCTTATGGTGCTGCAAAAAAAGCCTGCAGTTAATTAATGAAATCAAAAGAAAAAGTTGTTCTAGCTTACTCTGGAGGCTTGGATACATCTATAATTTTAAAATGGCTTCAAGAAAATTATAATGCAGAAGTAATTTGTTACACTGCTGATATTGGTCAGGAAATTGATAGAAAAAAAATATTTAAAAATGCAAAAAAGTTTGGTGTAAAAAATATCATCATTCAAGATCTTAAAGATGAGTTTGTTAAAAATTATGTCTACCCAATGATAAGAGGGCATGCAATTTATGAGGGGGAGTATTTATTGGGAACCTCAATTGCAAGACCACTAATAGCAAAAGATCAAATTAGAATAGCAAAAAAGTTTAAAGCGTATGCGGTTTCACATGGTGCAACTGGCAAAGGTAATGACCAGGTAAGATTTGAACTTGGCTATCATTATTTTGGTCCAAAAATAAAAGTGATTGCTCCTTGGAGAATTTGGAAATTAAATTCTAGAACTGATTTAATCAATTACGCAAAAAAACATAATATAGAAATTCCTAAAGATAAAAAGGGTGCTCCACCATTCTCTATTGATGATAATTTATTTCATACTTCGACTGAAGGTAAGGTTCTAGAAAACCCTAGGAACCATGCACCAGAATTTATATTTCAAAGAACTGCTTCTCCAGAAAAAGCACCTAATAAACCAACATTTGTGACTATAAATTTTAAAAACAGTGACCCATACGGAATTAATGGGAAAAAACTATCTCCTTACAAGTTATTGGAAAAGTTAAATATAGTGGCAGGTAAAAATGCAATAGGCAGGGTTGATCTAGTTGAAAACAGATTTATAGGAATAAAATCTCGAGGAGTATACGAAACACCTGGTGGTACACTTTTAATAAACGCACATAGAGCCATAGAGTCTGTAACTCTTGATAAAGAAACTATGCATAAAAAAGATAGAGCAATGCCAAG
>CAJQSU010000051.1 GCA_905616435.1 uncultured Candidatus Pelagibacter sp.
GTAACTTTTCTAATCATCGTATCGATAATTGGCTGCATCATGTATGGCCGAAAAATTATTAAAACTGAAAAGGTTGATGCTGTTTTTGGTAACCCAGAAAGAGCTAAAGGTGGAGCTCATTGGGTTATAGTTGGAAGTAGTGTCATTTTATTAACTTGGCTTTATTTTTCTTGGGATATAGCAAAATCTTTTTACCCTCAATCAGCTAATGAATTGTGTCAAGTTGGTAAAGTAAACGACTCATTAGTTTCCTTAAAATACTTATTCCCAATTGAAGAAAGAGAATTCAAAAGCACTTCAAGAATAAAAAGTGAAAACAAAAATTTAATTAAACTTTCAAATGAAATAAAAAATTCTAACGGAATTAATAGTCAAGATAGAAATGTATTATTAGGATTAATACAAAAAACTAAAAATACTATACCGTTGTTAACTAATGAAAATTTATTAGAAAATGGAACAAAGGTAAAAATATCAGAACTAACTAAAAAAATTAATGAGTTATCAATAGAATTTCAAAAAAATGACTACCCTTATGAAACCTTAGAGCAAAAAAATAAAAGATTAAAAGAGGCTAATGAGGAAGGTGGTTGGGGAGCATCAGGTACAGCAGTAGAAAATACAATAGAAGTTCCAATTATTCCTAAAACAAATAAAGGATTAAAATTTGATAAAGCAGCACAAGAATTAAAATTAATTAGTGATCAGTTTTTTAAATTAAGAAATCATAATTTTCAATACAAGTCTGCAATGAAGGAAATTAAAGATGAGGTTAAAAAATTTAGAAAAGAAGCAGACGATAGTCGAGAGATAGCATCTACTTTAGCTAAAGACGTTCTTAAAATTGCAAGACGGATTGAATATGCAAGTATTTTTCCGCCAAACACTTTAAATGAAATGCAAAAATCAATCATATCATTTGATAACGTTCAAAAAAAAGAACAAGGTTCTTTACATTATGTTGATTTATTTTTATTTCCTGCTGGTACAATAGTATCTAGTGGTCCAAATTGTTCAGAACAAGGTTCTGGAAGATGGCTACCCAAGCCATCAGACACATTAAATAAATTTATTCTTTTATCAAAACCTAGTGTTGGATTTAAAAATATTCCATTACTTTGGTATGAGATGATGGATGTTAGTAAGATAGTTGGCTTTATATTGCCAGACTGGATTGCTGATATTGTTCCTGGTAAATATCCAGTTCATAATCAAAGTGGATTTGTTGAACCTAACTTTAAAAGTAAAGTTTTAAGTGTAGTATCTGGTGAGTTTGGCCTATTCAAAATTCCAGTTCCCATGGGTCATATATGGGACTCTTTTTTAAGAGTACTTTTGGGATTATTGCTTGGAATTATATTTGGAGTGCCTCTTGGATTATTTATGGGACTTAATAGGTTTGCTAAAGGGTTTTTTGATCCTTTAATTGAACTGTATAGACCAGTACCACCATTAGCTTGGGCTCCATTAATTATTTCAGTTCTTGGTATTGATAACGTCGGAAAAGTATTCTTATTATTCATGGTATCTTTTTCAATTATGATTATTTCAGCAAGGGCTGGGGCATCTGGAACTCAATTATCAAAAATTCATGCATCACACTCTTTGGGTGCTTCTAAATGGCAAATTTTAAGATATGTAATATTTCCTAATTCATTACCAGAAATTTTAACTGGAGTAAGAGTTGCTGTTGGAATGTGTTGGGGAACATTAGTTGCTGCAGAGTTTTTAGCAGGTACGACAGGTATTGGATTTGTTGAAAATGTTGCTAAAAAATACTTCCAATACGAGGTTATCTGGATCACAATTTTTGTAATGGGCATGTTAGGTCTTTTATTTGATGTAACATTACGTAAAATAATTGATAGAACAATTCCTTGGCGTGGAAAAGGGTAAAATTAACTAATAAATTAAATTAGTTTAAGGAACTTCTTAATATTTTTAATTTCATTTTCTTTTGAAAATTTTTTTTTAAGCATAATGTAATTTCTTTTTTTATAATTATTTTTTGGGTTGTTATTGTGAATTTTATCAATAATTTTTAATACAAATTTATTAATCTCACCTGAATTAACTTTTGAGAATAAGGGTTCTCGCCAATATTCATTTCCTCCTTCACCTGTATATCCAATTACATGATTGCCAGCTAAAGCAGCCTCTACAGGTGGTAATCCCAAACCTTCTAAACTAGAAAAAGATAGAAAAATCTTTGATTTTTTAAGTATCGATAAGTATTTTTCGTAAGATAAATTATTTAAATTTTTTAGGATCCATCTTTTTGGTAAATAAGGTTTTAAATAAGATGTCACTAAATTGCTATGTTGGGGTAATTTTCTACTCGTGTAAGTAATTATATTACTTTTTTTATTAAAATTAATCTCACCCAAATCCAAAGAGTATGAAACCTTTAAAATCTTTTTTTTTAATTCTGGGAATTTTAATTTTACACAATCATAAGTGTCCCTTGAACCTGTTAAAATAAATTTAGCATTTTTATAAGCTTTAAAGAGATTTTGCTCATCGTTTGTAGAATTAATACTGTACCCATTTTGTACAAAAATTGCATACTCAACTTTTTTTTTAGTTAATAGTTCATTTGCTAGATGTGCGAATATTTCTGGTAAAATAACAAAATCTTTTTTTTTATCAAAATCAAAATTTTGCTTTAAATTTATTTTGCTTTCAAACCAATTATATTTAAAATTTTTAGCACAAGTAACATCATTAGATTGCCACCCAGATGAAATATTTTTTTTTAAATTTAATATCTTATTTATCGAATTTTTGTATTTAGAGATTTTTTTTTTTTTAATATGAATGACTTCAGAGGAAAAATTTTTAATCTCATCAATGGTCTGTGAATATCTATATATGTATTTAGCACCTCCTGATGGCCCTTTTTCTGCATGAGTAAAAAAAATTATATTTTTCATCTTATTGATCTATCCATTCCTTAAATTTATCAAAATTTTTTCTAATATATTCAGGCAAAGTAATAGTGTCTACTTTTGTTAATTTGGTTTCATTAAATCTATCAAGTGAATTTTTTTTGGCCTTATAGTTATAAGGTATAACTTTTCTTTTTATATTGTCTTGAATTTTATTTATTGAACTATTTTGCAATTCATATTCAGCGTGATTTTCATCATTTAAATATTTTTTTTCAAGCTCTTTAAATGTTTTTAAATTTGAGAAGTGCCAGCCGCCATCATCTACTATTTTAACACTGTTTTGCTTATAATTTGAAAATAAAGTGTCGATTCTTAAATATGAATATTTGCGATTTTTAATATTTCTCAAAAAATCTATACTTTTAAGGTATTTTAATTTGCAAGCTTTCGAACCAAACCAGTTAAAATTTGGCAAACTTAAATTTAATTTATAATAAAATATTTGCTGATTGAAAATTATAAATTTTTTTTTTGATGCCCTTAAATCAAATTTACTTAGGTTTGGGATTTCATCATTGTCGCTATATATAATGTAATCTTCAGGAGAAAATTCACTCAACATTCTCTTTATATAATTTCTTTGTCCTTTTATTCTTTGAATGCTGTTAAATCTTTTTTCTTGAGCACCTAAATCTTGCTTTTTAATTAAACTATCGGGTTCTTTTTCTAAAATTAAATGAATAATCTTATTTTTAAACTTCGGATAATCATCAACATTAAAATTAATTTTTTTTGTTTTACCGCTATGAGTATATCTACTTTCACAAACTATAAATTTGTCAATATATGGATCTAAAATATTAAACCTTATATCCATCATCATACTTTCTTCAAAAAAAGTTGTTGTATCAATAATTTTCATATAATTTAAAAATATTTTGAAATAATCACTATAATCAAGATTTTGTTTTATTTTTTTATTATTTTATCAATATATTCTTTAAGTTTTTTTTTACCAAAATATTCGTATACTTTATTAGACAAATTCTTGTGAGCTAATGCTGATGCATGCCTTTCTCCAGGACGTTTTTTTAGAAATTTTATTTTTGACTTGAACATTCTCGCAACTTCTAAAATTGAAAAGCTTTCTTTATTTGAAATAGAATAGTGTCTTGATAAATTTTTTTTCCAAGCTAAAAAACAAATATTAATTGTATCATCTATATGAGTAAATCTCCTAGATTGTGTACCAGGCAATACAACAGGTAATGCTTTTTTTTTCTTAAACATCTCTTCAAAAATACCAATTACAGTAGCCATCTTACCTTTTGAAATTTGTCCTGATCCATAAACATTATAAAAATAAATCACTTCATATTTAAAATTAAACCATTTTTTTAAATTTTCTAATAACTCTAAATTTTTTGCTTTTGTAAATGCATAAGGTGATAAATTTTTATCATTTCCTTTATTACCTAATGTGGCAGAGGTAGCAGAGTAAATTAATTTAATATTGTTTTTTAAACAAAAATTAAAAACAGAATTTGTGCCTATAGTGTTAGATTCTACGCATTCACTCATATCAATAAAGCTTTGGTATATCCTTGCAAATTCTCCAAAATGAAACACTGAGTGGATATTCTTTGGTTTTTTTATTAGTGATTTTATATTCTTTGTTTCTCCTTTAATATATTTAACTCTTTTGCTTTTAATATGATTTCTTTTATGGCCTGATGAATAATTATCTAGACTTAGTATGTTGTATTTAGTTTTTTTTAATAATAAATGAATCAAGTTGGATCCAACAAATCCTGCTCCACCAGTTATCAAAATGCTTTTATTTCTGATCATAAACACTAACCAATCTTAATAAATTTAAAACTAAACATTGAATTAAAACTACAATTTTATTTTTATTTTTATTAAGAAAAAACTATAGTAGATATTATTTTATATGAAAGTTGAAAAACTTAAATCTTTATTAATTAAAATATTTAAAAAAAAAGGTCTTAATCCCAATGATTCCACTATATGCGCTAATGCTTTGGTTAATGCTGAATTAGTTGGTGCTTACGGGCACGGTTTATCAAGACTTAAAATGTATTGTGATCGTATTTCAAAAAAAGTAATAAATCCAAAACCTAAAATTAAAATAAAAAAAATTTCTCAATCAATTTCTCATATAGACGCTAATAATAGTATTGGTTTTGTTGCTGCAGACCTGGGAATCAAGACTGCCATTAAGCATGCACAAAAAACTGGTATTGGAATGGTTGCTGTGAAAAATAGTGGTCACTATGGTTTGTCGGGTTATTATGCCGAGCAAGCTGTTAAGAAAAATTTGATTACAATGATTTATACTAATGCCCCCCCTGCTGTAGCACCACATGGTGCTTTAAAATCTTTATTTGGCACAAACCCAGTTTGCTTTGGGACACCGACAGGTTCTAAAATTCCATTCATATTAGATACATCTATATCAATGATTAATAGAGGTAAAATTAGAGTTGCTGCTAAAAATAATCAAACAATTCCCGAAGGTGTTGCTTTAGATAAATTTGGTAAACCAACAATAGATGCAAAAAAAGCTTTGGAAGGTGTACAGCTTCCAATTGCCGGATTTAGAGGATCAGGTCTTGCTTGGATGGTTGATATTTTAAGTGGTGTGTTGACGGGAGGAAACCATGCAGGCAGAGTTAAAGATCCTTTTAATGATTTTTCAGGTCCACAAAATATTGGACATTTATTTATAACTTTTAAAACAAATTTATTTCAGAAAAATTACACTCAAAGAATTAAGGATAATATCAAAACAATTAAAAAACTTCCAAAGGTAAAGGGTGTTAAGGAAATAATGTATCCTGGGCAAAATAAATTTTATAGACTTAAGAAAAATCTAAATAATGAAATAATAATAAATAAAAATATCTATTCTGATATTCATGATTTGTTAAAAGATTAAGAGCATAAATTTAGATACCATTTATAAGTATTCAATAATCCATCTTTTAAGCTAGTGGTAATACGTAAATTGATCGATCTTAAAATTTTTTTATTTGATATTTTTATTATATGAGGGGAACCCTTTAAAAAACTTTTGTATTTTATAATTTTTTTATTTGATAATTTTGAAATAATTTGCGCCATTTTTTTTATAGTTGTCATATTGTGATTGCTAATATTAAAAATATCATTTTTATACTTAACAGTACTTTTAATAATCATGTTAATAGCATCACTTATGTACAAATTTGATCTTAACTGATTCAGGCCTCCAAAAATATCAATTTGATTTTTATTGATAGATCTTAATAAAAGGATATTTAGAATTCTTTCATCGTTTACTTTCGCACCAGGTCCATAGGTCAAACAAACTCTATAAATTAGATAATTATCAAAACAATTAATTAAGAAAGATTCTCCAAATTTTTTAGACTCTATATAAGCTGATCTCGGGTGCAATGTAGTAGTATTTCCAACACTAATTTCGCTACACAAATTTTTATTACCGGAGTAAAGCTCAGTTGTGCTCATATAGATAAATTTACCCTTATTTTCTAAATTATTTTTTAGATTCATAATTGTTAATGAGTTCAGTTTAAATGTAGAAGATTTGTATTTCATAAATTTAGCAGGCTGTCCGTATCCTGCACAATGAAAAATTAAATCATATTTTTTTTTTAGATTTAGTTCTTTTTTTGTTAAATCAATTTTATAAAAAAAGATATTTTTATCTTTTTTAAAATAGTTTTTTACGAATGGAAATATTGAGGTATGAAATGTTCCATCGACTTTTAGTTTAACTTTTTTATTTACGTTTAATGAATGAAAAAAAAATAACAAATTAATTCCTATAACACCCGAAACACCAGTAATTAAAATCTTTTTATTGCTAAAAAA